>CAYWRB010000030.1:0-13617 GCA_964460025.1 uncultured Hungatella sp. | reverse complement strand
GTGATGCTGAATGAGCTGGACAAGGAACTGGAACGCAGGGGGCACAGGTTCGTCAGGTATGCCGACGATGCGCTGATATTCTGCAAGAGCAGGAAAAGCGCGGAGAGGACACTTGCGAACATCATCCCATTTATAGAAGGGAAACTATTCCTGAAAGTAAACCGAGCCAAGACAACAGTAACCCATGTGAGCAAGATAAAGTATCTGGGATACGCATTTTACCGGAAGAAAGGGGAATGCAGATTTCGTGTACACCCTAAAAGTGTCCAAAAGATGAAAGACAGGATAAGGGAAATAACCCAGAGGAACAAGGGGTGGAGCAATGAAAACCGGAGAGAGAAACTAGCGGAGTATGTCAGAGGCTGGATAAACTACTACAAACTTGCAGACATGAAAAAGCTGATGATGGAGACGGATGAATGGCTCCGTCACAGGATACGGGCAGTCTATTGGAAACAGTGGAAAAAGGTGAAGACGAGGTACCGAAATCTAAGGGCGCTAAAGCTGGAAGAGTGGCAGGTACATCAGATAGCCAACAGCCGGAAAGGTTACTGGAGGACAGCACAGATGTTAAGTGTTGCCCTCACCAATAAAATAATAGCCAGGCTGGGATATATCTCTATACTTGACTATTATCTGAAAGTTGCGTGAAAACTAGAGAACCGCTGTATACCGAACGGTACGTACAGTGGTGTGGGAGGTCGGCTACTCAACTAATGGGTAGCCTCCTACCCGATCAAAAACCTTGAATTTTTTTCCTGCAGTCATATTAAGGAAAGAGGAAAGTAGGACAGTTCCAGTGGTCTATATAGACAGCATATTAGAAGAGATAGAAGTTGGAAGGATGGAACTTTGGGAGGAGGCGCAGAAAATCGCAGATATCTGCAGAAAGAACGAATATGCCGCCAGTCTGTGGTGCAAGTCCACAAGAGGCGTAGTTGCCGACGAATTCCAGAGCAACTTCCAAGGTTTGTATCGTGAGGTACAGGCGAGAAGAAGGGCTTTCAGATATGCCAAGGCTATAAAACGGCATAATTAGAATAAGCTTGTAAAAGAAGAAAGAAATGTGCTATAATTTATTAGAGGAAGGAAAGGCAGATGAAAGACGTAAAGATACAATGGCACTCGGGGTTTGTGGCAGCTATTGATTTGGAATTGTCGGCAAACAGAAATGATTTGATCTATGAGAGGGAATACAATCTGAATACCAAGCCTCTGGAGATAGACCTTCTGGTTATTAAGAAGGATCGGAAGGTTCAGATTGAGAATGAGATAGGAAGAATCTTCCGTGGGCATAATATTTTGGAATACAAGTCACCGGAAGATCACTTAAATATTGACACATTTTATAAGTCAGAGGCTTATGCTGCTTTATATAAATCTTATGGCAATACGGTGGATGAGAGAAAGGCGGAGGACATTACGGTATCCATAGTTAGAGAGACAAAGCCGGAAGGGTTGTTCCGCTATTTTAAGGCTCATGACATTGGTCTGGAAAGTCCATTTCAGGGAATTTATCGTGTGCATGGGAAGGTTCCATTTCCGACCCAGATTATTGTGACCGGAGAGTTAGAGGGGGAGTCACACACATGGTTAAAAGCATTGTCAGATAAACTGAAAAAGGAGCAGTTAAAATCCCTTTTAGAACATATGGAAGGGTTGACACAGAACTTGGAGAAAGAATTGGCAGATGCGGTTTTAGAAGTAAGCGTTCGGGCAAATCTGGAGATTGTGGAGCTGTTGAAAGGAGATGAAGGCATGTGTCAGGCATTATTGGAGATCATGGAGCCGGAGATAAATAAGATTGCGAAAGAGACTGCAGAAAAGGCTGTGGCAAAAGAGGCTGTAGAAACAGCTATAAGAATGGTGAAGGCGGGGAGGATGTCTGTTGAAGAGATCAAAGAATTCTTCCCAAAGCTGTCTGCAGAACAAATAAAACAGATTGGAAAAGGAATATCAAATAATTAAAAAAGAGGAGTATCTATTGAGAAGGTCAGAAGTCTTGAAAGAGGATTGACTCATCGCTTTTATAAAAAAAGAGCGGAAGGTATTGATTTTACAAGGCTTCTGCTCTTTTTTCGTGGGAAAAGCTGGACTCTTATGAACAAGTCACCCTTTTTTCTTAGCATAGTTACAAATAAAGGAAATAAATGCCAGTATCAACAACATAAAGATAGACAACAGATCCCATACATCAAGAACAGGCTCCCCTATTATTTTTGACAGGATCATATTGATGATAATCATAAATGGAATGGCTGATAAAAAGGTTATTCCTAAAGCAACAAACTTTTTCTCTTTTCCAATGCGATTAAAAATTGCAATGATTACCCACAAAAATACGATTGAAGTCACTGCTATTGCCGCCCCAATGGAAAATACTTCTTTCACTTTTATTAAACTGCTTAACAAGAATAAATATGGAACAATAAATATACTGAATGACATACAGCTTACGAAAATCCCTTTTTTCCCCAATATTATAGTTGGAAAAGATATGGCCCATGCAAAAATAATGGAGCCGACGGGAATTAGCGACCATGTTAAGCTGCCGGATATTGCAATATTACAAATGAGACATACCATAATTCCTATCAAAAGTATTACCGAAAATAGAATTGAAATAATCCCGTTCTTTGTTATATTATTTTCATCTTTTCTCTTCAAGGCAATCAGGTTTTCATCTGCCTTTTTTTCATAATGTTCCACATCAATCTTCTCCCCGCTTAATAATTCGTTTACCGTGATTCCCAGTATTTCACAAAGTTCTAACATGATAGATGAATCGGGCATACTTTTCCCTGTTTCCCATTTGGATACGGCCCTGTCCGTAATATTCAGTTTTTCTGCCAACTGTGCCTGAGTTAATTTTTTCTCCTTACGACATCTGGCAATAAATTTTCCGATTTCTGTCTGATTCATCATTTCCTCCATTCTGTGTGTTTTTCAGCACAAACAGGTAGTTTCTTTTTCTCCTTTCACCTGGGATGATACACCTGATTATATGCTTTTCGCACGAACCGGCGGTTGAATTTGAGGGACTCAACCACTGGTTGGAATATATTTTTTGCGCTTTCAGCTTCATTTTATCATATGGCTGTAAAATTTTCTATCTATGCGGAAATTTCGGTGAGTTTATTACTCGCTATTTCCGCAATACGGTACCGGTTATAGGAATTCCATATAGGTTTATGTTATATACCTTATATGGAAGAATATAGTTTACAACCATAAACAGAAATGATAAAGTGAAAGAAAACGGGATGGGAAATGATGAAGACAGGGATAATATTGTTTGCTTTTTTCTTTAAAATCGGCTGCTTTACTTTTGGCGGGGGATGGAGTATCCTGGCGCAGATGGAGCAGGAGTTTGTAAATAAAAGACAGTGGATTACGAAAGATGAATTGCTGGAAATGGTGGCTGTGGGGAAATCGGTTCCCGGAATCATGATCACAAATATCAGTATGCTGTTTGGTTATCATATTGCAGGTTTTTGGGGAGGTGCCTGTGCTGTTTTGGGGATTACCTGCCCGGCAGTTCTTATTTTGTCGGTTGTGGTCTGCTTTTATAATGTATTGAAAACCAATTACTGGTGTCATGGTGCCTTGAGGGGAATACAGGCGGCAGTGGTTCCTATTATTGGGAGCGCCGCGCTTTCTCTTGGCAGGGATGCTCTGGCAAAGAGAAAAGGGGTGCTGATTTGCGGGGGAGCTTTTCTGCTTTCTTTTTTTGTTGGTGTCAGCAATGTCTTTCTGGTTATTTTGGGGGTCTGTGCGGCACTTGTTCAACTGTTTAAGCGGCGTTAGGAGGAGGATATGGTTTATCTGGAATTGTTTTTATCCTTTTTAAAGATCGGGTTTACCAGTTTCGGAGGAATGTCCATGGTTCCTCTGATTTTAGAAGAGATGAGCGCGCATCAATGGATGAGCGGGGAGGATATGACCAACCTGGTTGCCATAGCGGAGATGACGCCGGGGCCTTTGGGAATCAACTGCGCCACTTTTGCAGGTACTCAGGCAGCCGGTATTTTCGGCGGTATCGCCGCAGTGGCGGGAGTTCTTACGCCAACATGTACACTCACTCTGGCGGCTGCGGTATTTTTTGAAAATTTTCGGAAAAGCGAAGCGATGAAGGCTGTTATGGAATGGATAAAACCCATCTGCATCGCCATGATTTTAAATGTTATTATAACGCTAAGTATGGAAAATTATGCCATAGGAGGACAGATTCAGCCTTTTTCTGTGGGGATTGGGCTGGTAATGTTATATCTTCTGATGAAAAGAAAATGGTCGATTCCCAAAGTGATTACAGGTGCGGCATTTTTGGGGATAGTTTGTTATGGAATCCTGCCGCTTTTATGAATTGCAGAGAAACAAATTCAGATATCTTAACCAACTGTAAGAATCCGGTCATGGAATATTAAGTGCGGAATGTTAATGTAGAACCAACAAACATTTACGGATGAGGAGGTACTACATATGGCTGCACTGGTTGGTTTTATTATGATCGCATTGATTGTCGTTTTGCTGTTGAAGGGTAAGATGTCACCAATTGTGGTTCTGGCAGTGATTCCAACGGCTGCTGCGCTGGTTCTTGGATTTGGTCCCCAGGAAGTGGCAGGTTTTATTAAAGAAGGAATCGGGACGACCACAAGCAACGGAATTCTGTTTATTTTTTCGGTTATTTATTTTGGGGTAATGTCCGATACGGGGATGTTTGATGTTATTGTTAATTTTCTGGTGAAAAAGGCGGGAAATAATGTAATCGCCGTAACCGTGGCAACGGCTATCATTGCCACCATTGCCCATCTTGACGGAACGACGGCTACTACGGTGTTAATTACGATTCCGGCACTTTATCCGGTGTATAAGGCGATGAAGATTGATTCTAAAATTCTGTTGTGCCTTACCGGCGCTTGTATGGGGGTAATGAATCTTCTGCCCTGGGGAGGCCCGGTAGCGCGGGCGGCAACCGTGCTGGGAATGGATGCCAATGAATTGTGGCATATTTTAATCCCGATTCAGGCTGTTGGGCTTGTGGTTAATATTACTTTGGCTGTTATTCTGGGAATGATGGCGATTAAACAGGGTGCAGGAGCCGGAAAAGGTGAAGAGATAGAGGTTGACCAGAAGGTAAAAGAGGAGGAAGAGGCATTAAGGAGACCTAAGCTATTGTTATTTAACCTGGCACTGACAATCGGGCTGGTGGCAATTCTGTCTACCGGGTATCTTACCAGCTACGTAGCCTTCCTTCTGGCGTTGAGCATTGCCTTGGCGGTGAATTATCCCAGTTTGAAAGTGCAGGATAAGCTGATAAAAAAACATGCACCTGCGGCCTTAATTATTTCTGCAACGCTGTTTGCGGCGGGAGCTATGGTGGGGATTTTTGATGGTACCGGTATGCTGACTGCAATGGCCAATGCGATTATGAGTGTTATTCCACCGTTTTTGGGACGGTTTATTCATATTATTTTTGGTGTACTGGCTCTGCCTTTGGGGCTTTGCATCGGTACGGATGCGTATTTCTACGGGATTATGCCGCTTGTGATGGAGGTTGGGGAAACCTATGGTGTGGCATCCTTGAGTACGGCGCTGACCATGGTGATTGGTAAGAATCTGGCATTGATGGTAAGTCCGCTGACTCCGGCCACCTACCTTGCCACAGGGCTTTCCAATACCGAATTAAAAGATCATATGAAGTTCAGTATTCCCTGGTATTGGGGGACCAGTATCATCATGCTGGTCATAGGGGTTGTGATTCAGATTATTCCGCTTTAATCCGGAGAGTGTGAAAGGCTGGGACATTCCTTTTTATAGGATGTCCCCCTTCAATTTACTTTTCAGAGTCTCTTAAGCCTGATTCAGCCACAAAGGAGGATTTCATTAAGGGGGATTTTGTTATGGCAAATGAAAAGATTTTAATCGTTGATGACGAAATGCCTATTCGTCTGGCATTAAAAACTGCGTTTCTGCGAGAGGGAATGTCGGTGACAGAGGCTTCCTGCGGAAAAGAGGCACTGAAGCTGCTGGATAAGAAATCCTTTGACCTGATTGTTTTGGATATTATGATGCAGGATATTGACGGTTATACGATTCTGCAGCAGATCCGGGGAAGCCAGAATATGACACCGGTATTAATGTTAAGCGGGAGGCAGGAAGAGCTGGATCAGGTTCTTGGCTTGGGGATGGGTGCGGATGATTATCTGACAAAACCGTTCCATGTGGCGCTGCTGGTTCAAAAGGTAAAGGCACTGATCCGCCGCAACCGAATATACAGCAGCGGGAAACCTAAGGAAATCACAGTAGGGAGTTTCCGGTTTGATATGATTAAGCTGGAGTGTTATAAGCAGGGCCAGGTAATTAACTTTACGGCCAGGGAACTGGCATTGTTCCGTTTTTTTATGGAACATCCCGGACAGGTTTTTACGAAGGCACAGCTTTATCAGCAGGTGTGGAACGAATCCGTGGTCGATGATAATACGATTATGGTCTATATTAAGCGGATTAGAGAAAAAATCGAAGAGGACGGCAGCCACCCCGTGTACTTAAAGACCGTGCGTGGGGTGGGATATCGGTTTAATGGAGAATAAAAGGTCACATAGGATTTGGATTTTGATAAGTGTTGGATATTTAGTGGCAGCAGGATTGATTATCTATATGGGAATTGTTTCTTACAATCGCTATAAGAAAGATTTGATTGCCGCCGAACAGAAGGAACTGCTGATGATTGCGGAGACCATAGGGGAAAGTCTGGTCAATTATATCGAGCAGGAGTTAAACGGATTGGACTTGTTCTGCCGTATGATGGAGGATGAAAGTCAGGAAATTGATGAGGAGTATCTGAGAAAGAATATTTTGATTTTTTTGGAGAAAAAAGGAGCGTTGTATAGGGCTGCAGCCAGCGTCCGGCGTAACGGCAAGATCACGGCTTTGTATGGAACCATGAATTTTTCGGGGAAGATGCCGAAACCACAGGACGGTGCGGTTATCTGTGGGAAGGGAATCACGGAGGACGACGGCTATCAGCTTTACCTTGCAAGAACCTTTGGCCCGGAAAACAACAGATGTTCTTTGGTTTATGCTTTGGATTTAAATGAAATCTACCGGAAAATTGTGGCTCCGGTCCGTATCGGGGAGGGCGGCTATTCGGTAGTTAAGGACAGCGATTTATCCATTATCATGCATCATGCTCCGAACCAAATCGGTATGGATGCCGTGTATGACCGGGAAGAACGGTATCCGCAGCTGGATTTGAAGGATTTGACCGCGTGGGTAGGGTTACAGCGGAGGCAGCCGGAAGGGGTAGGAATGATTCACAGCTATGTGTGGGACGATCCTGATTTGGCTCCGATACAGCGGTTGGTGGCATATACCACGATACAGCTTCCGGGAGAAACCTGGATCGTGAATTCCACGATTCCTTATAAAGAAATTGAAAACCCGCTTAAGCAGATGCTGTGGCGTCTCATTGTAATCTGTCTGGCGTTTATCGGCTTTTTTAGTTTTTCCATTATCTTTATTACCCGTAATCTGATGTGGTCTCAAAGCCAGAAAAAGGAGATCAACTATCTGCGGGAAATTAATGCGGGGATGGAGCTTTTGCGGCATAAGGAGGAAGAACTTCAACATTATCAGAGGGTACAGACCATCGGTCAGATGAGCAGTCAAATCGCCCATGAATTCAATAACTACCTGACCCCTGTCATGGTCTACGCGGAGCTTTTAGAGAGTGATGAGCAGATGGGGGAAGAAAACCGAAATCTGGTTCAGGGAATATTAAAATCCACAAACCAGGCGGCGGATCTGTCCCGAAAGCTTTTGGATTTCAGCAGACAGGAGACATCGGTGCTTTTGACAGCAATTTCTTTGACTGAAGATGTGAAATCGGCGCTGCAGATTATCCGGCAGCTGGCTCCGCAGAAAATTACAATCGAAGAACATTTAGCGTCCCAGACACTGTATATTCAGGGGCGAAAGGGAATGATCGGCCATATTTTAATGAATCTGTGTAATAATGCATTTCATGCCATGGAGGAAGAGGGAGGGAAGCTGACTGTCCGGCTGGCATTGGCAGAACCTCAGGATGGTTCTGAAGGGGTTTTTATCTGTGGGGCGAGAGACTTCTCCGAAGGAAGCTGGAGCGTGCTTTCGGTTAAGGACACAGGATGCGGGATGGATGAGGAGAGTCTGGAAAAGATTTTTGAACCGTTTTTTACTACAAAAGGGCAAGGGAAGGGAACCGGACTGGGCCTTTCGGTAATCCACAACATCGTTTCCGCAACCGGAGGAGGGATTCGGGTGGCAACGAAACCGGGAGAAGGAAGCTGTTTTTCTATCTTTTTCCCGGTATTGCCAGAGCAGAAAGGGAGAGAAACCCAAGATACGCCCGCAGAGAAAAAAGAGAAGAATAAACCTAAAATCAACCGTGTGGTGGTGGTGGATGACGATCCGGAAATTTTACGGAGCCTGGGGGCAATGGTTCGTTCTTCAGGATGCCGCTATGAGGTATTCCAGCACCCGGCAGCAGTGATCTCAAAGATTCGAAAGCATCCGGATTACTGTGATTTGATTTTAACGGATTATTCTATGCCCTATATGAATGGGGTGGAACTGTGTGAACTGGTACGGAAACTTAACCCACATATTTACCTGGTGTTAATGAGCGGTGCGGCAGATATGCGGTTTTCCTGGTATTTAAAAAATGCCTTTATTGATGAACTGATATTAAAGCCGGAACTTGCGGAACGTTTCCCCAAGGTTCTGGAAGGTTAAAAAGATAAGGTTCAGCCGGAGCAATATTCCCTGACCAGTGACAAAAAGTATTGGTCTGCCCTGGATAGAAAGCCATTCTTCAGGGTGGTGATACATAGATTCCATCCGGGATCGTATTTTTCATCAATTGACAGCAATGCAGGCGGACACTCCATGGAAGTAATATCCGCATAATCCCGGGGCAGGAAGGTAATCCCCAGACCCTGGCCGGCTAAACTCTGGGCAGTCTCATAATTTTTCAGGGTCAGTACAACCGGAGGATTGATTTTGGCCTGTGCCAGAATAGCATCCGTTACATGGCGTATCCGCTGTGCATGGTGGAGCATGATAAACGGTTCATTTTTCAGTAATTTTAAATCCAGGACAGGATAGGGATAGCCGTCTTTTACCTGAGCTTTTTGGATGAGAGGATGTTCCTTTGATATGGCGATGATAAAGGGATCCTTTGCCAGAGGCTCATACATCAGCATAGGGTGGGGGTTTTTCTTCGGGGCATGAAGAATGGCAAAATCCAATTCACCGGAAAGAAGTTTTTCTTCCTGGAACTTTGTTGATTCTTCAAATATGTTTATCTCAATACAAGGGCAGTCCCTTCTAAAACGCGGCAGGATTTTGGGGAGGATAATGGTGCCTAAGTGATTCGTTATGCCCATATAAATGCGGCCGGTTTTCAGATCATTCATATCGCTGATTTCGGTTTCAAAGTCATCAAACATTTTTAATATTTGACATGCAGTCTGATAGTAGCGCTTTCCCGCATAGGTTAAACTCAGTCCTCCGATTCCCCGGTTAAACAGTCTTGTCCCCAGGCTTTCCTCAATTCTCTGGAGTGACTGGCTTAAGGAAGGCTGGGCGATAAACAGCTTTTTGGCTGCCTGGGAAATGCTTTTTTCATCCGCAATCGTTTTGACATACAGAAGTTCTCGGCTGGTCATGAATGCTCCTTTTTCTTGTGGAAGATTGACAGATTGGTTGATTGGTTTGCTCTTTCATTATAATGGAAAAACAGGGGAGAGTAAAGGGAAAAGTCCAAAGGAACGATATATAGGTAAAACCAATGGATTTTATAATATATATAATATTTGAATTATATATGGATTTATTGTATAGTGAAATTACAAAGCGAAAGGTTCTGAAAAACAACATATTATAAGAGGAGGAAAAGCAATGGTAAAGCTGTATGACAGTAGCGTTTATCTGGTTCATGGAAAGGAGATTGTTCCGGAGGCAGAGGCAGCGAAAGTGGAGGCCCTGACAGGGAAAGGGGCGGTGAAGGAAGAAGCAGCGAAGGGGACCATAGCCTATTCGATTATGGATGCCCACAATACGTCCGGGGATATGGAACACTTAAAGCTGAAATTTGACGCCATGGCTTCTCATGATATCACTTTTGTAGGAATTGTCCAGACGGCCAAGGCCTCCGGAATGAAGAAGTTTCCGCTTCCCTACGTATTGACCAACTGCCATAATTCTCTGTGTGCGGTAGGCGGAACCATTAACGAGGATGACCATATGTTTGGCCTGTCCGCTGCGAAAAAATACGGCGGAATTTATGTTCCCCCGCACATCGCAGTCATTCACCAGTATATGCGGGAGATGCATGCAGGCTGTGGACGGATGATTTTGGGCTCGGACTCCCATACCAGGTATGGGGCACTGGGAACCATGGCCATCGGCGAGGGCGGCGGCGAGCTGGTAAAGCAGCTGCTGGAAGATACTTATGATGTAGCTTATCCCGGCGTGGTTGCGATTTATCTGGATGGAAAGCCAAATCCCGGCGTAGGCCCGCAGGACATTGCTCTGGCAATCATCGGCGCGGTCTTCAAGAAGGGTTATGTAAAGAATAAAGTGATGGAATTTGTAGGGCCTGGCATTGCTTCCATGTCTACGGATTTCAGAAACGGTATTGATGTTATGACAACGGAAACCACCTGTTTATCCTCCATCTGGAAAACAGATGAAGATACCAGAAGTTTTCTGGCGCTTCACGGAAGAGAAGAGGATTATCGGGAGTTAAAGCCGGCGGATGTGGCGTATTACGATGGCTGTGTATATGTGGATTTAAGCACCATAAAACCCATGATTGCATTGCCTTTCCATCCCAGCAATACATACGAGATTGATACATTGAATGAGAACCTGGAGGACATTTTAAGGCAGGTGGAAAAGGAAGCAGAGAAGGTCAGCGGCGGACGGGCTCCATTTACCTTGGTGGATAAGATTGTAAACGGAAAGCTTCAGGTGCAGCAGGGAATCATTGCAGGATGTGCAGGCGGCAACTACACCAATGTCATTGAGGCGGCCCATATGCTTAAAGGAAGAAGCTGCGGTGCCGGTGAGTTCTCTTTGGCAGTTTATCCTTCCTCCCAGCCGGTATTCATCGACCTGACAAGAAAGGGCGTCATTGCCGACCTGATGGAAGCAGGCGCAATTATCCGCACTGCTTTCTGCGGACCATGCTTTGGTGCAGGGGATACACCGTGTCATAACGGATTAAGTATTCGCCATACTACCAGGAATTTCCCCAATCGTGAAGGCTCCAAGCCGGGGAATGGGCAGATGTCGGCAGTCGCATTGATGGACGCACGCTCCATTGCAGCCACAGCGGCCAATGGCGGAATCTTAACCTCTGCCGCACAGTACGACGTGTGGGGAGAGGTTCCGGAATACAGCTTTGACAAGACTGTCTATGAGCGCCGGGTTTACCAGGGATTTGGACAGGGAGAGGAAGACCGGAATCTGGTCTATGGCCCTAATATTAAGGATTGGCCGCAGATGAGCCCGCTGACGGATAATATTTTGTTAAAGGTGTGCTCCAAGATACTGGATGAGGTAACAACCACAGATGAGCTGATTCCTTCCGGGGAAACCTCTTCCTTCCGGTCCAATCCTCTGGGGCTGGCAGAATTTACCTTGTCCAGAAGGGATCCGGAATATGTAGGGAGAAGCAAGGAAGTAGACAAGCTGGAAAAGGCACGGGTAAACGGAGAGGATGTCCTGGCCCTTGCTCCGGAACTGGAGGAAGTGTTTGCCGCAATCCGGACCATTCCGGGACAGGAAAAGGTGAGAATTTCGGAAACTGAGATTGGCAGTATGGTTTATGCCAATAAACCTGGGGATGGCTCGGCCCGGGAGCAGGCAGCCAGCTGTCAGAGAGTAATCGGCGGTTTGGCTAATATCACCAGAGAGTACGCGACCAAGCGCTACCGCTCCAATGTGATGAACTGGGGAATGATTCCGTTCCAGACAAAGGATGAACCAGACTTTGAAGTGGGTGATTATATCTATGTGCCTGGAGTGAAGGAAGCGCTGGACGGCGATTTAAAGGATATTCGGGCTTACGTGGTTAAGGCAGGAAAAGTAAAGGAATTGACGTTGTATGTAGCGGAGATGACGAAGGAAGAACGGGCCATTGTAAAAGCAGGGTGCCTGATTAATTATAATAAAAACCGGAAGGGTCTGTAGGAGGAGAATATGGAGATCACAAGGCCAGCAATAGCGGGAACTCTGGAATCCAGCGACTGCCAGGTGACGGTGGAGCCAGGGAATGGGAAGATCGAGTTTTATCTGGAAAGTGCGGTGATGAACCAGTATGGAAATCAGATTAAAAAGGTTGTAATGGAAACACTGAAAAGGCTGGAGATTGAGAATATAAAGCTGACAATGGTGGATAAAGGGGCACTGGACTGCACCATTAAGGCGCGGGTGGAAGGAGCGGTATTCCGCTCCGCCTGCCAGTTGGATCAGCTTCCGTGGGGAGGTGCAATTCAATGATGAATACCAATAAGAAACGGCTGAGACGAACTATGATGTTTTTAAATGCCCAGAAGCCGGGGCTTATTAAAGACCCTTATATTTATAAGCCTGATTCCATCATGCTGGATTTGGAGGACGCGGTGGCGGAGAATCAGAAGGATGCCGCCAGATTTTCCCTGTACCACGCTTTGAGAGAACTGGACTACCGGGGGTGTGAGCGGGTTGTGAGGATTAATGGTCTGGACACTCCTTACTGGAAGGAGGATATCCGCTGTGCCGTGGCCGGCGGCTGTGATGCCATCCGCATTCCCAAGACCGAGAAAGCACAGGATGTAAAGATTGTGGAAGAGGCGGTTGCCGCAGCGGAAGAAGAATTTCATATCCCGTCAGGAAGGACGCTGATTATGGCAGCCATTGAATCGGCCAGAGGCGTGATGCGTGCTTTGGATATCTGCGAATCTTCGGAGCGGCTGTTTGGCATCGCCTTGTCCGGCGGTGACTATACCAAGGATTTACAGACCCATATCACCGGCACCGGGCTGGAACTGATGGGAGCGAGACAGAATATGATTATCTCGGCCAGGGCGGCAGGGGTTCAGTGTTTTGATACCGTTTACACCAATCTGGACGATATGGAAGGCTTTAAAAAGGATGTGGAAACCATTCATCTGATGGGGTTTGACGGCAAATCCATTATCAATCCAAGACAGATTAACATTGTCCATGAAATCTTTACTCCCAGCCAGAAGGAAATCATTTTCGCGGAAAAGGTGGTTCGGGAGATTGATACGAAAAAAGCACAGGGCATTGGCGTATTTACGGTTGACGGCAAGATGATTGACATCGCCTTCTATGACGGGGCGAAACGGACCATAGAGCTGGCCAAGGCATCCGGCGTGTATGAGGAGGGGCGTGTATGAGGAGGAACGCTTGTGAAACGGAGTTTCGCAACCGGAATCGTTCCGACGACCTGGCAGGGGGCCCGAAGGGGCGCGTGCCAATTCCATGAAAGAGGAGGAACGCTTGCGAAACGATGTTTCACAACCGGAATCGTTCCAACGACTTGGCAGGCACCCCAAAGGGGCGCGT
>CAYWRB010000029.1:0-13740 GCA_964460025.1 uncultured Hungatella sp. | reverse complement strand
GTATGACGGATATGATGAGATCTACGGGGCCAATATTTATGAGGCCAAAGGAGAAGAACAGCTGTATGCAGCCGGTTTTTATGCTACGGACAAGAATACTTCTTATGACATCTACGTTGCGGTAGATATAAGGGACTCTGATGATCTGAAAAACAGAAAGCTGGCAGCCAGGGGAATAGTCCCATATGCCGGGTATTACACGATCTCCTGGGAGGAACCGATAAAATTGGAAAAGGGACAAAAGTTTGCGGTGATTCTGCATATAAAAACACCGGAAGCGATTCACCCTATGGCAGTGGAGTATCAGGCGGATGATGTCACCAGAACTGCAGACGTGACAGACGGGGAAGGGTATATTGGTCCTGACGGAAAAAATTGGGAGTCAGCGGAAGAACAGTATAAGTGTAACCTGTGTCTGAAGGCGTATACCAATACTTCGCCCAAGTAGACCAAAATCATATCACAAATCTGGGCACAAAGAGTTTCCGAGAGCGCCCAGAAAGATAATCGGAGGATAAGGCAGAAATGAAACACAGAATTATATTCGCTACCGGAAACGAGGGAAAAATGAGAGAAGTCCGCATGATTCTGGCGGATCTGGGGCTGGAGGTCCTGTCCATGAAGGAGGCAGGAGCAGATCCGGATATTGTGGAGGATGGAACTACCTTTGCGGAGAATGCCCGAATTAAGGCTATGGCAGTGTGGAACTGTACGGGAGATATCGTCCTGGCAGATGACTCCGGACTGGTGGTGGACTATCTGGGTGGAGAGCCGGGGGTTTATTCTGCCAGGTATATGGGGGAGGATACTTCTTATGAGATAAAAAACCAGGCGATTATTGACAGACTGAAAGGGGCCGGGGAGCAGGAGAGAACGGCTAGATTCGTAAGTGTGATCGCGGCAGTGCTGCCGGACGGAAGCGTAATCCACACAGAGGGAACGGTGGAAGGCATAATTGCCCATGAACCTGCCGGGACAGGAGGCTTTGGCTATGATCCCATTTTCTATCTTCCGGAATATGGAAAAACCTCTGCAGAGATTCCTATTGAGAAAAAGAATGAAATCAGCCACAGAGGAAAGGCTCTTGAGGCTATGAAAATAAAATTAAAGGAAGTCTTACAGGGGGAGAACAATGAAGATCTTGATTGTCAGTGATACCCATCGGAGAGATGAGAATCTGAAATTGGTAATAGAGGAACAGATTCCCATTGATATGCTGATCCATCTGGGAGATGCGGAAGGAAGCGAGTATTTCATCCCGGAGTGGGTGAATCCGGAGTGCCGGATGGAGATGGTGCTGGGGAACAATGATTTCTTCTCCAATCTGGACAGGGAGAGGGAAATTGAACTTGCGGGTCACAGGATCTTTCTGACCCATGGACATTACTACGGCGTGTCCATGGGGCCGGAGGGGCTGGCGGACGAGGCCAGAAGCAGAGGCTGCGACATCGCCATATACGGCCACACTCACAGGCCGTTTTTGGGGAAGGTCGGCGGTGTGACCGTGTTGAACCCGGGAAGTCTGTCCTATCCCAGACAGGAGGGGAGACGGCCGTCATATATGATTATGACGGTGGGACAGGATGGGAGAATTGATTATCGGCAGAGATTTTTGTGAAAGAAAGATGAGGGAGCGGCAGCTGAAATAATGCATAGGAAGAAGACATAGTCAGTTGGTAAAGGACGGTAATTGGGCCGTCCTTTCTTTTTTTCTATATTTTCCCTGATGATTGCGGATAGATAAAATAGTTGCGTATTAAGCATTATACAATTTTTTGGTCCATTGGTAAACTACAAAATAAAAGGCTTTATGAAAAATTGGGTAAAGCTTATGGAGGGTACCTATGAAAAAAGAATTGAAAAATGCAAATGGTGATAAGATGATTGGAACCCGGATTAAGGAATTGAGAATAAGAAAGTCCCTTACGCAGAAGCAGCTGGCCGATGCAGTCATGGTTTCGCCAAGTTCCATAGCACGGCTTGAGACAGGAGAAAGTATGGTTTCCGTATACACGATGATAAGAATTGCAGAGGCGTTAAATGTTTCTACCTCTGCAATTCTTATGGAGGATGTTTCAGGTGAAAATGTAAGGGAAGATTTGCGTGGGGTTGATATGATTTTAGAAAAGTGCACGGTAGATCAGAGAAGAAAGTTTATCCGGTTAATGGAGTATGCGGTTCAGCTCTTTTTTTCAGAACAATAATCAGCTCTCTGCGTCGCATCGGAATCATGGGGAATTATGGGCAGGGAGATGTCAAAGAGACGCTTGAATCTCTTCTCCAACCGATATATAATAATGGTAAACTCCTTTTTTGCCGCGCAATAATATTTCGTAGAAGGGATTGTAACTGGCGGGGTAAAAGGATAATTTAAAAAAGTGGGGGGACAAACATGAAAAAAGAAACAAAGGAAAAGCTGCAAAATGTTCTTGAAAATGCTGTTGAAGCTCAGGAGGCAGCAGGCGGAAATCTGCTGGTATTAAAGGACGGGCAGGAGGTTTGCTATGTTGAGGCAGGTATGGCCGATAAGGAGGAGGGAAAGCCTATAACAAGGGACAGCATTTACAGGCTTTATTCCATGAGCAAGCCCATCACTGCCGCAGCCGTGATGAAACTGGTGGAGGACGGACGTTTGGATCTGGCGGAGCCGGTGGCTACATTTTTTCCGTCTTTTCGGAATCAGATGGTTGAGAAGGACAGCGTACTGGTGGAAAGTGTCCGGGAGGTGACGATACAGGATCTTTTACATATGACCGGCGGACTGGTCTACGGGGGAAGAGGCGGCCTGACGGGAGAGTACATGGATCGGCTGTTTGAACAGATTGATCAACGTCTTTTAGGCGAATCTCCCATGTCAACGGCAGAGTTCGGAGACCTTCTGGGAAAGGCGCCTCTTGCCTTCCAGCCGGGGGAATCCTGGCGGTACGGCACATCTGCCGATATGCTTGGGGCGGTTGTGGAGGCCGTGTCAGGGAAGACCTTCGGAGAATATCTGGAGGAGAATATTTTTAAGCCTTTGGGAATGGCAGATACCGGTTTTTATGTGCCTGAGGAGAAAAGGCACCGTCTGGTTACCGCTTATGAGGCGGATGAGAACGGCTGCCTGATTCCATACAGGGGCAACCATCTGGGGATTATAAATAGTATGGACCGGAAGCCTGCATTCGAGTCCGGCGGCGCAGGGCTTGTCTCCACAGTGGATGATTACGCCCGCTTTGCCCGGATGCTGATGAATGGCGGACAGTTGGAGGGGGTACGGATTCTGAACCCGGGGACAATAAAATTTATGACGGCCGGAGCTCTTAATGAGGTTCAGGAACAGGCTCTTGCGGACTATTTTCCTAACCTGTGCGGTTACAGCTACAGCTGTCTGATGAGGGTTATGAGGGTTCCGGGCAGAGCCCGAATGTTTGGCAGTTCAGGCGAGTACGGCTGGGACGGATGGCTGGGATGTCATTTCCTCAATGACCCTGCTTCCGGATATACGCTTATATTTATGATGCAAAAAAAGGATGCCGGAACTACGCCGCTGGCTAGAAAGCTGCGGAATGTGGTGATGAGTGAGGGATAAGAGGGCAATTGCAAAGTTATAGATAAAAATTGCAGCCAATGAAAAATTCTAATTTTTCATTGGCTGCAATTTTTTTGTCTCAAAAGATACAACAATTTTGTTTTCATACAACAGTCTTGATATTTTATTGAAATTGCTCAAAAAACTGGGATAAAAGCAGATATTTTTTATTGAATCCTGGCGATTTTGCAGGTAAGATGTGGATATCACGAAACAAGGTACGCGAAAAG
Organism: uncultured Hungatella sp.; assembly: GCA_964460025.1. Lineage (GTDB taxonomy): Bacteria > Bacillota > Clostridia > Lachnospirales > Lachnospiraceae > UBA3402. The sequence continues at coordinate 9,939 of CAYWRB010000029.1, read as the reverse complement.
AAAAGGAGAACGAGATGAGAAAAAAGGATTTTATCAAGAAATGGACCTGTATCATGTTGGCTTCAGTAATGGCAGCAGGACTTGCTGGATGCGGAGGCGGAGGCAGTAAAGAGGAAACAGAACATACCGGTTCAGAGAGCCAGACGACAGGGCAGGCAGAGACAACTGTCGAGGCGGTAGACGCAGATGTGACAGATTCTTGGAAGCCGGACGAAAACAAAACCTATCAATATACCTGGTGTTTTTATCAGATGGCTCCCATTGCAGATGAACCGGAAATGTTTCAGTTTTATAAGGATAATTTTAATGTGGAATTTGAGGTATGGGATATAGAGGCGTCTCAATCCTCTGAACTTCTGGCCAACCGCATTATCGGAGGGGAGATTCCGGATCGGTTTGAAGTGGCCAATCAGTCTACTCTGCAGAAATATGTAGAACAGGGGATTGTGGCAGAGATTCCTATGGAGATGCTTGAGCAGTATGCACCTAATGTTCTGGCAGCAATTGAGCGGGATGTGCCCGGGGCATTGGAATACTGTAAGATTGATGGAAAGCTTTACGGCCTGCCCAGCTATTCCGTGAATATTTCCAGAGCACCTGTGGCATGGCGTATGGACTGGCTGAGAAAAGTGGGGATTGATAAAGTTCCGGAGACACTGGACGAATTTGAGACAGCTATCTATGCAATGACATTTGACGATCCGGACGGAAACGGAAAGAACGATACATACGGACTGTCGGAAAGTGCTTTGACAGCGGTGTTTGGGGCATATGGATACTTACCATATGTGAACAGTCAGGGAAGCCATTCCGGGGCCTTGTGGCAGGTACGTGACGGGCATCTGGTAAATGCGGCGGTTCAGCCAGAGATGAAGGAAGCGCTGGAACGAATCGCGAAATGGTATCAGGACGGAGTCATTGATCCGGAGTTTGTAACCGGAGAGAATCAGGGTGGCTACTGGGCGCTGTCCCATTCATTTATCAATGGAAGAATCGGTGTATCCGGTATGGGGCAGACTTATCACTGGCAGCCAGCGCTGTATGAAGGAACCAGTGAAGGACAGAATTTGGAAGAATTACATAAGGTGAATCCGGATGCGGAAGTGGCATTGGGAAATCCGCCGAAAGGACCCTACGGACAGGGAACATTTGCCAATGCCAGCATCAAGGAAGCCAAAACTGTTTTCGGCGTACAGATGGGGGAAGAGCCAGACAGGCTGGCGAAAATCCTTTCTGTGTACAACTGGGTTTATGAAAGCAAGGACAATTACAATACGGCAGGCAATGGCATTCAGGGAGTAAACTGGAACTATGAAGAAAGAATCGGGCTGGATGGAGAAGCAGAGAAGGCAGTTGTGCTGTCCGATGAGTGGAATGATTCCAAAGTAAGAAGTGCTAACTTTGCTCATCAGGCGATGCAGTTATTCTCAGCCTCTTTTGGAAATGAAAAGGATTCGGCATCCATCCGCTGGGCGAAATCTGTGAATGCAGACAAATACCGCTATTCAACAGAGTTGTTTGCAGCGCTTCCTTCCTCTTCCTTATATCAGTCGGAACTGAACAGTTATGTGGAGGAAACGTATTATTCAATCATTGCGGGGACAAAACCTGTGGATTATTTTGATACCTTTGTGGAGACATGGAACAGTATGGGAGGAAATGTTCTGGCTGCGGAAGCTGATGAATGGTATCAGAGTGTGCAGAAGCAGTAAAAGAGTAAGATAGGAGAAGGATATGAAAACAGTGATCAGCGATTTTAAGAAATATTGGAAATATCGTTATCTTATGGCCTTGTTTCTGCCGGCTATTGTTTATTTCGTTGTATTTAAATATATCCCTATGGGCGGCTTGGTATTGGCATTTAAGAATTTTCAGATAAAAAAGGGGATTTGGGCCAGCCCATGGTGCGGATTGGACAATTTTAAGATGTTGTTTGAGTCCCCTGCTTTCTGGCAGAGCTTTAAGAATACGCTGATCATCAGTGGGTATAAGCTGATATTCGGTTTTCCTTCCCCTATCTTATTTGCTCTCCTTTTAAATGAAGTGCGGCAGGCAAAGATGAAAAAAGTGATACAGACCATCAGCTATCTGCCTCATTTCCTTTCCTGGGTAGTATTAAGCGGTATCTTTATGCAGTTTTTATCTCCATCCACCGGACCATTTAACCTTCTGTTAAAAAGCTTGGGACTGGATCCTATCTTTTTCCTGGGAGACCCGAAGGTCTTCCGGGGAACTCTGGTGGGAACTCATATCTGGCAGAGCATCGGCTGGGGATCCATTGTATACATTGCAGCCCTGGCAGGGGTAGACACCAGCATGTATGAGGCTGCAGACTTAGACGGTGCCAGCAGATTTCAGAAGATGCGTTATATCACGCTGCCGTCTATTGCACCGGTGATTACAATCATGCTGATACTGGCAGTGGGAAAAATCGTAACCGATGATTTCGATCAGATATATAATCTGTACAATGCGGGTGTATACAGTGTATCGGAGGTTATGGGAACGTATATTTATAAACGCGGAATCGGTAATATGCAGTATGAGGTGGCAACAGCCATGGGACTTTTTCAGAATGGAATTGCTTTTCTGATGGTAGCGGCCACGAACCAGATTTCGAAGCGAATCAACGAGTTTGGATTATGGTAGGAGGATGATGACGTGAAGAAGAAGAAATTATCTGGATTTGAAATATTTAATCTGTTTTTGCTATGGGGATTCTGTCTCCTGGTTCTTCTGCCATTTTTACATGTGGTATCCCTGTCATTTAGTTCACCGGAATCGTCTTTTGCCCAGATCCGCTTTTGGCCGGAAAAATTTACCTGGCAGAATTATATTCAGGTGTTTCGGAACAAATACATTTATTCCGGATTTGCAAATACCATTTTCAGAACTGTGACAGGAACGATTTTGAGTGTGTTGGCTACCATCTGTGCAGCATATCCTCTGTCAAAGCCATATCTTCCGCATAAACTGTTTTGGACCATGTTTGTCGTATTTACCATGTTTTTCAGTGCCGGCCTGATTCCCTCCTATCTATGGAATAAACAGTTGGGGCTGATGGACAACAAGTTGGTTCTGATTCTTCCGGGACTTATCTCTGCGTACAATGTGGTGATTGCCAGGAACTTCTTTATGGGGATTCCGGAATCTTTGGAGGAGTCCGCCAGAATAGACGGAGCCAATGATATCACGGTATTTTTCCACATTGTAGTACCGATTTCCAAAGCGATCATTGCCACGCTGGCATTGTGGATTGCAGTAGGCCATTGGAATGCATGGTTTGACAGTATGCTGTATATTCGGGATGCAGGAGATCAGGTACTTCAGGTGGTGATGAGGCGTATCGTTTTGGAGGGACAGATTGCGGCAATGGAGTTAAATGATCCGACACTGGCTTCGGCTGCAAATCCGGAGACCATCAAGGCGGCTACAATCATGGTTACCACCCTGCCCATCTTATGTGTCTATCCGTTTGTACAAAAACATTTTGTAAAGGGAGTTGTAGTAGGATCAGTGAAAGGATGAAAGATGATGCCAGACAAAACAAGAATTCAGGAGATTACAAAAAAGATCATATATCAGATGCAAAATCTGGATGATAGTGGAAAAACCCAGAACTGCAAATATAATATTGTATCTATGAAGCAGTGGGAATGGCCTCAAGGCGTAGCGCTGTTTGCCATGTTCCGGTATTATGAGATAACCGGGGATGAAAAGATGCTGGACTATCTAAAGAAATGGTATGGCAGATACATGGAGCAAGGGTTGCCGGAGGTAAATGTAAATACCACTTGTCCTATGTTGGGGATGACATATCTGTATGAGTTTACAGGAGATGAGAAATATTTTCCCTTGATGGAAAACTGGTGCAGGGCAGTTGTGGAAGAACTTCCCAGAACAGAAGAAGGTGGAATTCAGCATGTTACATCAGATTTCAGGTTTGATGGACAACTGTGGGATGATACACTGTATATGGCTGTGCTGTTTCTAGCACGGATGGGAGTCATAAAAAAGGATGAGGAACTGATTCAGGAAAGCATACGTCAGTTTCTGGTACACATAAAATATCTGTCTGACACAGAGACAGGCCTGTTTTTCCATGGCTGGAATTTTAATGGCTGTCATAATTTTGCAAAGGCTCTTTGGGGGAGAGGCAATTCCTGGTATACGGCTGGCTTGGTGGACTATCTGTCTATGGTTTCTGTGGAAAAAGGGGTGGAACTGTACCTGCTGTCTACACTGAAACGTCAGGTGAAAGCTTTGGCTGCCGTCCAGGCAGAAAGCGGTCTGTGGCATACCATATTAAATCGGCCGGATACTTATCTGGAAACTTCTGCCAGCAGTGGCTTTGCCTATGGAATTCTGAAAGCAGTACGGATGGGGTTGATTTCCGAAGAATATGAAGAGATAGGTATGAAGGCGGTCCAGGGAGTACTGGAAAAAATAGATGAGGATGGGGTGGTTCAGGGGGTCTCCAGAGGGACACCAGTATTTCCAACCATAGAGGAATATAATCAGGTAGAGCTTGGTGCAATGCCCTATGGTCAGTCCATGGCATTGCTGATGCTGACTGAGGCGATGAAGCATTAAGAAAATGTAATCCCTTCCCCTTTCCTCTGCAGGCTGCAGCTTGCAATTGCAGTAAAAAAGGTTACAATAAAAGAAAGGCAGCCTGTGGGAAGGGGGAGAAAAGGTGAAATATAGGAAATGGAACTTTAACCATAAATTGATGGTTTCGTATTTTGCATTGGTATGGGTGGTTGCAGGCTTGATTTCCGTTAGTTCTTATATTACATTTCGGAAGATGTACCGGCAGAGTACAGACGAGATGAACCGGAAGACCTTGAGGGCCACGGTAGAATTTTATGAGGAAAAGATATTCCAGCCAGTGATGAAGATTTATTCGGATTTTCTTGGAGCTTCCGGAATCGGAAAGACAGGAAACCTGTTTTACAGTGAGAGACAGTTGGACACAATGGAGATTTATGAGATCCATAACAGTATTCGCAGTGAAGCCGCGAAAAATGAATTTATCAGCGAGATTCATTTGTACAATTCCCGGCGCCAGCAGATGATATCCAGCCGTTTTGGATATAAAAGCGGCGAGGATATAGAAAAAATTCTGAAAAATTATTCCATTGATGACCAGTGGCTGGAGCAGGTCAAATTTCCGGTTATCACTCAGCCCTTCCGCTATTCTGATGATGCTTCCTGGTATTACAATATTATTTATTCCGTCAATTTAATGGGAAAAAATAAACAGGCACACACGGAATTTATTATTTTTACCATGAATGGCGACCGCATCTGTGAGATGATGAATCAAAACAGTGATGATAAGGTCTATATTATCAGTCGGGATGGAGTCATTCTCTGCCACCCTCAGACGGATATGACGGGAAAAAAACCGGATTTTGATTTTCGTTCTGAGGCGGATTACAGCGTGTCCATGGAAGAAGACAGAGTGATTTCCTGTATGGGTTCTCCGGCCAATGATTTGTATTTTGTGGTTGAGACCTCTGTTGACGGATTCTATCCGGCTGTGCATCAGTTGATTGGCCAGATGGTTGTCATTACCATGAGTATGATTCTGGCAGGAGGGATTGCCGCTATCTTGATATCCAGGCATATGTCCAGGCCAATTCAGCAGGTGGTCGATATGATTTCGGATACACTGCCGGAAGGAATGGAGGATCAGAAACAGGACCTGAAAGGAATCGTTAACACGATCTGCGATGAATTCCATAGCTTGGACATGTTTATGAAAAACAGCAGGGAGACCATTAAAAATAATTATATTCTGAACCTGTATTGGAATCAGACCGGAAATCAGGCGGAGCTGGAGGAAAAGAAGAACTATATTGGGATCTCCTGCCAGGGCAAGTATCTTCCGGCATTGATAAACTATGGATTTTATGAGCAGATAAGTACGGAAGCCAGACAGATGGCGATATATAAATATATTCATGATCTGCAGAATTCCGCAAAAAGCTTTTCCATTATTGCCAGCGAAGTGGAAGAAAATATCATTGCGGTCATATGCTGTGGAGAAGAGGAAAGCCATATGTCAGAGGAGTTTGGGGACTTAAATGCCCAGGCCGGCAGCAGGGTGGTAATGTATCTTGGAGATGTCTGCGGCAGCGATAAGGAAATGGGAGAATCTTTTGGGCGGTTGAAGGAGCTTATGTCATATCGTTTCTTTTATCCGGAGAGGCGGCTGTGGCTTGCTTCAAAGTTTAAGATCGATCTGGAGGCAAAGTTTGAGGCAAACACAGGGGAGTTTTTGAGAAATTTAAAGGCTAATAAGCCGGATACCTGCGCTCAGGAAGTGAAGGAAGCTTTGGAGAAGATGGATGAGAGAGCGGTTCCTTATGAAGTCAGGCAGGAAACACTGCTAAAATATATTTCTGCGGTTTCAGAGACAGCCCGCAGTGCCGGGATACGGTTGGAAGGCATGATGAAGGTGGTGGATTCGGGAAATATATGGCTGTTTCAAGAAAATCTGATGGAGTTGATACAAGAACTTCAGACAGCTTTGGAAGAAAGACAGAAATCAAAGAAAACCGAAGAGATTGAAATGATCCGCAGCTTTATCCTACAGCATTATAATCAGGATATCTCGCTGAACATGATTGCTCAGAATATGCACATGAGTACTTCTTACATCAGCCGTTTTTTTAAAGAGAAGACTGGACAGAACATTACCGAATATATTAAGGAAATCAAACTTTCCGAAGCCGAGAAGCTGTTGACGACCACCAATGATTCTGTGGAGAAGATTGCAGGGCTTATCGGATACAACACAACGCATTATTTTATAAAGCAGTTTAAAGAAAAGTATGGGGAGACACCTACGGTATACCGAAAAAATCACCAGGCAAAATAATCCCGTATGACGCATACTAACATCACAGGAGGTATATGAGGATGACGCAGAAAGAGTATTTACAGAAGGCTTTGGGAGCAGAGCCGGGATTTGAAATGTTAATAGAGGATGTATATCCAAAGATGGAAGTTCGGGCATTCTTAAAGGAAGGGATTCAGGAGTTTCGGGAAGGAGGCACAGACGGAAAAAGACGGGCCAGAACCAGATTAAAGCTGATCTATGCGGCATGGAAATTTGATAAAGAGAATGATGTAAAAATTCGGGACAGTCTTTCAGCTCATGAGTCCGAATCGATTCTGCAGACCATGCGAACCTGTTTTTTTTCTCAGGGATGGTCCATGGAATTGTATGACCTGCTGGCTGGAGACGGCTGGGTGGATGAGAAAATGCGGGAAGAGATTCGGGAATTGGCAGCAGACATTTTGAAGTTTGGCGAGAGAGATGGGAATAACCGTGCCTTTTTCTATGGCCTGGGTCATGGATTTGCCGCCAGGAATTTCCCGGAACTGCCAGAAAGCAGTCAGTGGAGAGCTTATGGGGAGGCAGTATTCCATGATTGGTATGAGGCAGGGGACTGTTATGAGCCAGGGTATGTGGCCCATAATATTTCCTGGGTTATTAAGCTGGGACAATTGTTGGGAAAAGAGGAGGAGCTGAAGGGCAGCAGATGCCGTCGGATTTTTGAGCGGTATTTGGATCATATCAGTCCCAGTGGACTGGCGATTGCTCCGGGAGATGGGGACGACCAGTCCGGTTACATGGGGGCAATGAAGTCCATCTATGAAGTGACAGAAGATAAGCGTTTTTTGTGGGCTTATGAACAGGTTCAGGCCGCAGGGGAGTACGGTGGATATCGGGGGAAAAAAGCATCCAGGAGACAGCCAGAGTCACAGGTTATTCATGAGGGAACACTGCCGGCAGGATGTACCCAGGTTCAGTGTCTGTATCCTGATACGACTAAAATACCGGACAGGATAATCTTAAATCCATCCAGAGAGACGAAAAATCCTTATATGGCTATGGTCATTAATGACCGGTATGATACTCTCCACCATGAGTCAGAGGATAACCGGGGGGATATTTATCATTATGAGGCTGATGGAATCCTGTATTTGAAACGTTCTAGCTGGTATAAATGGGCAGAGCAGACCAATACGGTGGTACTGAAGGACCGGGTGGAGGAATTTCCTTTTGTGTACAGTGAGGGACTTATCAAAAACCATTGGTACCATGGTTCTGCCAATCTGCGTCTGATGGAGCATTTTATGCCGGATGAACGGTATCAGATGAAGTTGGAACGTTTTGATACATATAAGCATTTTGAGAAGGCAAGAAGTATTATACACCATTATGATATGCCGCTGCCTCTTCAGTATCAGGATAAGGAAAGCCCTTATGGTATATTTTTAAGCAACCCCAGGGGAATGGCAGGAAAAAACCAGGAGATGGATTTAGAGAGCATTGCCCTTTCCTTCCATACGTTTACCAAGGAATACTGGACTGAGGGGAAGGACCGATTCGATGTGGCTATGACGTGGAACCGAGATGAACACAGGAACCTGGTCTACAGCAGCCAGGCCGTGGAAGTGGAGATAAAAAACCTTCATCTATCCGGACCGGCAGGCAAGTATATGCTTCATGACACTTATGACCTGGAAGCCATGATGGAGGTTATCGTTTATCCGATAAATGGCGTGGGAAGATGTTTGACCAAAGAGGAGACCGGAAGAATTGTGACTATCACCTATGAAAAAGGTGTACCCATTTTCCGAATCCGGTGTGATTTTGGTCGAGTGGATTTGTTTTTCAAAGGGTTAAAAGAACATGTAAATACAACAAAACAGTATACCAGGATTGGATTTGACTATCAGTATCTGTCAGATGTCAGTACATATCTGAGGACACCTATAAAGATTCTTGTCAATCGTATCACTACCAGAAGTTCCCATGTGGACCATCAACAGGGCGGAGTGCTGATGGAAGCTAAGGCAGAGACCGCAGGAAATGACAGCTATGGAGAGGTTTCCTATGAAGGGGTATATACCTATGATACGCTGTGGAAAAGGAAAACGCTTTTGACAGAGGAAGGGTATCTGATAGTAGTAGATGAGATTATGCCTGGCGCGGATGCGGAAGGCATGGCAGGAGGCCCTGTCTGGCAGCTAATGAACCCACCGGTTATGGGAATCCAGTGGGCAGATGCCGTGGTGGAAAAGGAGAAAAAGAAAAGCCTGATGGTATATTGCCATCCTCAGAGAGGGCATCGCTACGGAGTCCAGTGCCAACCTAAATTGTGGGTAGATAGGGAATATGCGTTTTATGACAGGGCGGTTTTGCAGGCAGGGAAGAAAGAGGTGTTTGTGTCTGTTCTGCTTCCCCATGATTCTTCCGTGGAGCCATATGATATCTGTCGAAAGAAGAATGAGGGCGGCTGTCTGGAGCCTTGGGCAAGGAAACACGATCTGGAAGGAGTAAAGCTTGAGGAGGAGAAGACAAAAGGAATTGTGACAGAGTTAAAGACAGACGGAGGCGTAGAGGTAAGGTTTTGGAAGGCGGTTTCCATAAAAGATATGATGGTCTGTTTGGACACGGACGGTAGTTGGAAAGTAAAAAGAGGTGAACAGAATACGAGAGGGGAAGGATAAGCTGTCAAAAGAATTCATGTTTCGATTGAAGCATAATTGAAGCAAAATAGAAGTAAAATTAAAAAGTAAAATTTGAGAAAATAGTTGACAAAATTTGGCTCTTAGTATATAATAGCTCTTGCGTTGTGAGACGGTGATAGATAAGCACAGATTATTATATCGCAGAGTGGCGGGGTGTGGCTCAGCTTGGCTAGAGCGCCTGGTTTGGGACCAGGAGGTCGCAGGTTCGAATCCTGTCACCCCGATTGAAGAGAATGATTCTCTCAAATAAGTTTTGCGGGCGTAGTTCAGTGGTAGAACACCAGCCTTCCAAGCTGGATATGTGGGTTCGATTCCCATCGCCCGCTTTTTGAGTCTGTAGCTCAGCTGGATAGAGCAACGGCCTTCTAAGCCGTGGGTCGGGGG
>CAYWRB010000028.1:0-14075 GCA_964460025.1 uncultured Hungatella sp. | reverse complement strand
ATGCGGTGCTTCATACCTGCGAGTATCTGGAGAAGAGAGGGTTTGAGGTTACGTACCTGGATGTGGACGAGAGCGGAACTGTAAAGCTGGAGGAGCTGAAAAAGGCTATCCGGCCTGACACCATTCTTATTTCGATTATGTTTGCCAATAATGAAATCGGAACCATACAGCCCATTAAAGAAATCGGAGAGATTGCCAAAAGCCATGGGATTTTATTTCACACAGATGCGGTCCAGGCCTATGCCCATGTTCCGATTTCCGTAGATGAGTACAAGATTGACATGATGAGTGTCAGCGGACACAAATTTAACGGGCCCAAAGGAATCGGATTCTTATATATTCGCACCGGAATCAAAAGCCGCTCCTTTATCCACGGCGGAGCACAGGAGAGGAAACGCCGCGGCGGCACGGAGAATGTTCCCGGAATCGCAGGAATGGGAAAAGCCGTAGAACTTGCAATGGCGGATATGGAGCAGAGAGGGGAAAAAGAACGGGAATTAAGAGATTACCTGATAAAACGGGTGTTGGAGGAAGTTCCTTACACAAGGCTGAACGGCCATTTTACCAACCGTCTGTCCAACAATGCCAATTTTGCATTCCAGTTCATAGAAGGAGAATCTCTGCTGATCAAACTGGATATGGAAGGAATCTGCGGTTCCAGCGGCTCTGCGTGTACCTCCGGTTCTCTGGATCCGTCTCATGTGCTGTTAGCCATCGGTCTGCCTCATGAGATTGCACACGGTTCTCTGCGCCTTACCTTAAGCCAGGAGAATACCCGGGAGGAAATTGAGTATGTGGTGGAGAAAATAAAGGAGATTGTTGCATATTTGAGAAATATGTCCCCTCTTTATGAGGATTTTATGAGAAAATCTTCGGCGGCTGTCCGGTAGAAGTTTGGCGCTGTCAGGAACCAGCAGTACAATGACGATGAAAAGGAGAATTTTATGTATACGGAAAAGGTAATGGATCATTTTGAGCATCCAAGAAACGTAGGCGAGATGGAAAATCCCAGCGGCATGGGAACCGTAGGCAATGCCAAGTGCGGAGATATCATGCGGATTTATCTGGACATTGACGACAACCAGGTGATCCGGGATGTAAAATTTAAGACCTTTGGCTGTGGGGCCGCGGTAGCTACCAGCAGTATGGCTACGGAGATGGTAAAAGGAAAGACGGTTCAGGAAGCCATGGAAGTAACCAACAAAGCGGTGATGGAAGCACTTGACGGATTGCCCCCAGTTAAGGTACACTGTTCTTTACTGGCAGAGGAGGCCATTCACGCCGCACTCTGGGATTATGCCGAGAAAAACGGAATTACCATAGAGGGCCTTGAAAAGCCCAAATCCGATATCAGCGAGCACGACGAGGACGAGGAGTATTGATGCAAAATAAAAAGGTAGTGGTAGGCATGTCCGGGGGAGTGGATTCCTCGGTGGCTGCCTATCTGTTGAAGCAGCAGGGATATGACGTGGCAGGAGTCACCATGGAGATCTGGCAGCAGGAAGAGAATCAGGCTCAGGAAGAGAATGGGGGCTGCTGCGGTCTGTCCGCCGTGGAGGATGCCAGGCAGGTGGCCTGGAAACTGGGGATTCCTCACTATGTGATGAATTTCCGTAAGGAGTTTAAATCCCATGTGATTGATTATTTTATGGATGAATATGTTCACGGCAGAACGCCCAATCCCTGTATTGCCTGTAACCGGTTTGTAAAATGGGAATCCCTGTTGAACCGGAGTCTGGAAATCGGGGCTGACTTTATTGCAACCGGTCATTACGCCCAGATAGAAATGCTGCCAAGCGGCAGATATACGCTGAAAAAATCGGTGACAGAGGCAAAAGACCAGACATATGCCCTCTACAATCTGACTCAGCATCAGCTGGCCCATACCCTGATGCCCGTAGGCAGTTACGAAAAGGATCAGATTCGGCAGATTGCGGCAGACATAGGAATTCCCGTGGCCCACAAACCGGACAGCCAGGAGATCTGTTTCATTCCGGATCATGATTATGCCAGGTTTATTAAGGAGAATTCCCCTACAGGGATTCCGGAAGGAAATTTTGTAGATATAGACGGAAATGTTCTGGGACGGCATAAGGGAATCACCCATTACACCATAGGACAGAGAAAGGGCTTAAATCTTTCCTTGGGCCGTCCGGCCTTTGTGGTGGCGATACGGCAGGAGTCCAATGAAGTGGTGATCGGAGAGGCCGGGGATGTATTTTCGGACCGTCTGGTCTGTGACCGTCTGAACTGGATGGCCATCGAAGGATTAAAGGGGAAGCGTATGCATGTTCAGGCCAAGATCCGCTATAGCCATAAGGGGGCTCCCTGTGTGATAGAGGAGATGGGCCAGGATCTTGTGGAGGTTCGTTTCCAGGAACCTCAGAGGGCCATCACCCCGGGACAGGCTGTGGTGTTTTATGATGAAGGTTATGTAGTAGGAGGAGGTACGATACGTTGAGTAAGCGGAAGAAAGAAAAACAGATGGATATAAAAACAGGGACCAGGCGCTGGTCTGCGGCTGTCTTAGGCATTTCCGTGCTGTGGGCCGCCACGCTGCTTTCAGGCTGCCAGCCCAAGTACGAGACTTATGATCCGGATTCCGGACAGCCTTTGGAGGCTTTGGAAGATAGGGAACAGAACCGGACAGATAAGGATGGACAGGAGGAAGGCCCTGTCCTGGAGATTACGGCTGCCGATATCAGCGGAAAAGAAACGATTTTGACAGCGGAGACAACGGTGGCAATGGCGCAGGCCGATGACACGGTTTATGTGACAGGGGATCAGGTCAATGTACGAGCTTCTGCCAGTACCTCAAGCCAGGTGATTACAACCCTAAATAAGGGGGCGGAGTTAAAACGTACCGGTTACAATGATTCCTGGAGCCGGGTGCAGTATCAGGGCCAAGAATGCTATATCGCCTCCAGATATGTATCCACATCGAAACCGGAAGCAGAGACCCAGCCGTCGGTTCAGACAGGCAATGGTCAGACTGCTTCGGCAGGGGAAGTAAAGCTGGATCCCTCCTGGAAGTATGCGGATTTTTCTAAGATCAATTCCGGTTCCGCATATCTGTATCGTTCCGAGGCGGCCAACCGCAAGGGAATCACGGTCTGCGTCAACGCGGGACACGGAACCAGCGGCGGTTCCAGCGTGAAGACAAAGTGCCATCCCGACGGAACAGCCAAGGTGACCGGAGGAACTACGAGTGCAGGGGCCACGGAGGCGGTTGCGGTGTCCGGAGGAATGACCTTTTCCGACGGCACAGCCGAACCTAAGGTGACTCTGGCTATGGCGAAAAAGCTGAAGGACAAACTGCTGGCCTCCGGCTATGACGTGCTGATGATCCGGGAAAGCGATGATGTTCAGCTGGACAATGTGGCCCGCACGGTCATTGCCAATAATCGGGCGGACTGTCACATTGCACTTCACTGGGATTCTACCACCAGCGATAAAGGCGCGTTTTACATGAGTGTGCCCAATGTGTCCTCTTACCGCAGCATGGAGCCGGTAAAATCCAATTGGGAGAAACACAATGCCCTGGGAGAGAGCCTGGTGGCAGGGCTGAAAGACGCGGGAGTGAAAATCTTTTCCGGCGGTTCCATGGAGATGGATCTGACTCAGACCTCTTTTTCCACGGTACCTTCTATTGATATTGAGCTGGGGGATAAAAACTCCGATCACTCCGATGCTACGCTGGATATCCTGGCTGCCGGACTTCTGGACGGAGTTAACCGGTATTTCGGTAAATAAAGATTAATTTTTTTTCATTAAGTACTACCCAAAATCACATTTATTGTGTATAATCATATCGTTGCCAGCCAATGGCAGCGATTATGGAGATGTAGCGAAGTGGCCATAACGCGGCGCACTCGAAATGCGTTTGTCGGGTTAAACCGGCACAAGGGTTCGAATCCCTTCATCTCCGGGTATGGAGATCCCTTGAGGATGCTGTGTTTTATGGAAAATATGGCATCCCTAAGGGATTTATTTCCGCGAGCAACGAGGTTTTTGACTTCCAGAGGAAAGGAGAAAAATATGGGACGTTTACCAGAAGGGTTTTTATGGGGCGGAGCGACCGCAGCCAATCAGTGTGAAGGTGCCTGCAGAGAAGGAGGAAGAGGACTGGCCAACGTGGACATGATTCCTGCCGGACCGGAAAGGCTGGCTGTCATGCGGGGTGTCCGGAAGATGCTGGAATGGGAGGATGGTTATACATATCCGGGGCAGGAGGCCATTGATATGTACCATCATTTTAAAGAGGACATTGCATTATTTGCGGAGATGGGCTTTAAGTGTTACCGCCTGTCTATTGCGTGGAGCCGGATTTATCCCAATGGTTTTGATGAAGAGCCCAATGAGGAAGGGCTTCGTTTTTATGAGGAGTTATTTGACGAGTGTCACAAATACGGTATAGAACCTCTTGTCACCATTGTCCATTTCGATGCGCCTTTAGCCTGCATCAAGAAATTTGGTTCCTGGAAAAGCCGTCAGATGATTGACTGTTATCTGAAATACTGCGAGACGATTTTCAAAAGGTATAAAGGCAAAGTAAAATACTGGCTTACCTTTAATGAAATCAATATGGTTCTTCATCTGCCCTTTATGGCAGCGGGGATTCTGTTTGAAGAGGGAGAGAACGAGGAGGAATCCAAGTATATTGCGGCTCATCATGAACTGGTGGCTTCCGCACTGGCCACGAAGCTTGCTCATGAGATTGACCCGGAGAATCAAGTGGGATGTATGCTGGCGGCAGGGCAGTTCTATCCCTATAGCTGTGACCCTGAGGATGTGTTTGCCGCCATGGAAAAAGACAGGGCCAATTATTTCTTTATTGATGTGCAGTCCAGAGGAAAGTATCCTGCCTATGCCAGGAAGATGATGGAACGAAAAGGATTTGCCATTGACATTACGGAGGAAGACGAGAAGGTTCTGGCAGAGCATACCGTAGATTTTATCTCCTTCTCCTACTACGCTTCCCGCCTGACAGCGGCTCATCCCGAAAAATATGGTGAGACCAGCGGAAATGCCACGGAGTCCATGCGCAATCCCCATCTGAAAGCGTCTGAGTGGGGCTGGCAGATTGATCCTATGGGACTTCGGATTACGCTGAATTCCCTGTACGACCGCTACCAGAAACCCTTGTTTATCGTAGAAAATGGCCTGGGCGCCGTGGACAAACCGGATGAGAACGGATTTATAGACGACCAATACCGGATTGATTATCTGAGAGAGCATATAAAAGCCATGGAACAGGCTGTAAATGAGGATGGGGTGCCGCTGATGGGTTACACTCCATGGGGATGTATCGACCTGGTGTCCGCAAGCACAGGGGAGATGAGAAAGCGCTACGGATTCATCTATGTGGATAAGGATGATGAGGGAAAGGGAACCTTAAAGCGCAGCAGAAAGGCATCTTTTGAGTGGTATAAAAAAGTAATTGCCTCAAACGGGGAAGAATTGTAATCTACAGGGAATAGGGCAGAGTTACGGTAAAGCAGCTTCCTCCCTGAGGATTGTCAGACAGGCTGATGGTTCCGTGGTGAAGAAGTACCAGTTCCCTGGCAATGCTCAGCCCCAGGCCAAAGTGCCGTTTATCGCTGCGGGAGGAATCTGCCTGGTAAAAGCGGTCAAAAATGTAGGGCCTGTTTTCAGGAGATACACCACAGCCTTCGTCTATGACCTGCAGCTTAAGAAGATGTTTCCGTTTATTTACCTCAGCGCGGATAAAGACTGAGCGGCCGGATGGCGTATAATATTTGGCGTTGTCTAACAAAACCATGAGAATCTGCCGGATCCGGTCCGGGTCGCCGGAAACTGTGGGAAGCGGCTCAGAGGGCAGATCCAGATGCAGAGTAAGTTCCTTTTCTCTGCAGGAAGGCCGGAAGGACTCAAAGAGATCGATCAAAAGGGTATCCATATCGATTTCCTGTTTGTGAAGATTCCAGGTTTTCCCATCGGCAGAGGCTAAAAGAAGCATATCGTCAATGAGACGGGACATACGGACACACTCGCTGTCAAGGAGAGGCAGCAGTGTGTCTTTTTGATGTGGGGAATCCTTCATGGCAGTGATTGCGGACCGCAGGACAGCCAGAGGAGACCGCAGTTCATGGGAGGCTGCGGCGATAAACTGGGCCTGGGTCTTTCTGCTTTCTTCCACTGGCTTTAAGGACCAGCCTACGAATATCCGGCTGATCAGCCACAGACAGCCGGTTCCCAAAACCGCCAGACAGGCGAGATAAAGGATGGTTCCTTTTAAAAGCTTCCACACCGGCGGAATGTAGGAGATGGCACAGATACTTTTGACGCCGCCTTTGGCGGCCAGTGTCAGGACCATGACGTAATAATGATCGTTGTGCTGGCCTTTCATGGTTATGAGGGAGGTGGTGTTGGAGTTGGAGGATACGGGAGCCAGATTCATGGGGACCCCCTGTGCCTTGGCCAGTTCCATGGCCTGCTCAATCAAAACTTCCCTGGGGGTTTCGGGTTTCCAGGAGCCCTGATAGAAAAACGGAATGTCATTTTCCCGGATGTGGATCACCATGTGGTAATCAGCTTCTGTCTGGGCCAGAAACCTATGGGAAAATGCATTGGCGGACTGAAATCTGGAGCTTAAGGAATTCCAGATGACCTGAAACTGTTCCAGCTGCGCGGCCTTGGCCTTTTGGATGGAGGACAGGAGAAATGCACCGATGACTAAGAGCAGAATGGACCCGGTGGTGACGGTATAAAGGGCGGTCAGACGTTTTCGTACAAGGTTCATTGGCCAATGCCTCCTTACGGTTATTCTTTCTGTTCCAGACGGTATCCTACCCCGTGGACCGTAACCAGCTTTACAGGGGCATTTAGGGATTTCAGGCGTCTGCGGAGAAAATAGATATAATTGTCCAGATTTCCTTCCTCCACATCGGCGGTGGAGCCCCAGACATAGGAAAGGATCATGGTCCGGGGAAGAGTCTGGCCCGGATTTTTCATAAAGTATCCCAGAAGGGCAGACTCTTTCTTTGACAGAGTCACGCTGTTTTTGCCGAAGCTTAAGTGATGGGTAAAAGGGTTGAGGCACAGGCCCATGGCGGTCAGGTCAGAAGAAATCTGCAGGTTTCCCGGTCTTCTGGCCACTGCACGGATCCGGGCCATCAGTTCCTCGATGGCAAAGGGCTTTACCAGATAGTCATCGGCACCTGCGTCCAGGCCGTTGATCCGGTCATGAAGGCCGTTTAGGGCAGTGGTGAGTATGACCGGAGTGTGGATCTGCCGGCGGCGGATGGCTTCAAGAACCGTGAGGCCGTCGATCTCAGGCAGCATCCGGTCCAGGATGATGGTGTCATAGACCTGGTTTTGGGCAAAGTACAGGCCATCATTTCCGTTGTGGCAGCTGTCGGTTTCATATCCGGCTTTACTCAAAGCCTGGCATATCAGGCTGCATAAGTCTTTATCGTCTTCGATTACCAGAATTCTCATAAATCTTGTCCTCTTCTCTGTTGATTTTTCCTTTCGATAAAAGAGCCTTAAGTATTATAGACAGTTTACCATATATTTCTCTAAAAAATCTTTAAAAAGTCTTTTCAGTTTTCCAGTTTTTTTAGAGAAGAAATTGATATGATGGGGGTAGAGGTAACAATTCAAGGGGTATCTGAATTGTTACGGGTAGAGACGATTTTAGAAAAAGGAGGATATATATGAGGATAAAAATACATAAAAACAAGGTAGCGTGGCTTTTGATGGGAGGGTTGATATTGGGAACCCTGGGGGGATGCCAGAAAAAGACTGCAGGAGATGTAAAAGAAACCACGATTCAGGCAGAGTCCGGTGGGAAAGGAGAGATAAAGACACCGGACCAGGAGTCAACGGAGCCGAAAGCCATGGGGCGTTATGTGGAGACAGCGGTGGAACTGCCTAAGGAGACAGAGGAACAGATGTGGTGCTGGTTTGGAAGAGGGGCGGATGGAAACCTGGAGCTGTATACCACAAGCGGCGACTACTATTCCGAAGGCTTAAACGAGGTATTCCGCTATGTGTACCGAAATGGGGTGTGGGAAAAGGATGAGGACTGGGTGGGGAATGCAGCGTTTAAGGCTCAGGGCATTGATCCTATGTTTGTTACCTATGGGCAGGACGGAAATTATTATCTGGGGGGTACGGATCAGGATTACAGATACCATATCTTTCGGCTTAATGAGGATGGGACCACAACGGAGCAGCTGGCAGGATGCTTTGAACCGGAGGAAGGAAAGGATTATGGAATGATTCCTGCCAAATTTCAGGTTCTGGAGGACGGAAAAATTCTCGTTTTCGATTATTGGCAGGTTCTTCTGTATGATGCTGAGGGGAAGCGGCTGCTTTCCATGGCAAAGGATTTTTCCGGAACCACCAGCGATGCCAGAGGCTTTTTGGATGGAAAAGAATTGGTGACGGTTCTGGACAATCAGATTGTGCGCTATGACCTGCAAAGCGGCAAAGTGACAGATACCATATCGGTTGATGAGGTGGAAGGAGTCCGGAGTGTTGCCGAATTGTTTGGAGACGGTGCAGGAGGGATTTATATGGCGACAGAAACAGGATTGTCCCATATCAATAAGGGAGGAACCTTGTGGGAGATTCTGATTGACGGAAGTTTAAATCACATGGGGATGCGAAGTCTTTATATGACGGGGTTTTTAGAGGGAGATCATGAGGATTACTATGGAACCTTTGGCAATGAGGGCGGAAAAGGGATTTTGATGTTTCATTATGAATATGACCCGAATATGGCTGCGGTTCCGCCTTCTGGCATTACGGTTTACAGCTTGAAGGACAGTTCTACGGTGAGACAGGCAGCCTCCCAGTTTCAGAGCCAGTATCCGGACGTGAGAGTGGAGGTTCGGACAGCCGTGGAGGACGGAGGAAATGTAACCGAAGAAATGATTCAGGGGTTGAATACGGAACTTTTAAGTGGAAAAGGAGCGGATATTCTGATCCTGGATGGACTTCCGGCAGAGTCTTATATAGAAAAAGGGGTTTTGATGGATATGAGAGATCTGGTGGAGGAGATGGAAGGTACAGGACAGATGTACGATCACCTTCTCAACGGATTCAAGGAAGAGGATGGAGCCGTCTATCAGGTACCGGCCAGGTTTTCATTTCCATTGCTGATAGGGGAGGAAAGGGCGGTAGAGGCTTACTCCGATCTGGAAAGCATGGCAGGATACCAGGGGGAGAAACCTTTGGTTCCGGTATCAAATTATGAGAATCTTTTGAGGATGACCGCCAGGCTCTGTTATAAGGAACTGTTTGCAGGAGAGATGGGACTGGCGGACAGGGAGAAGCTGATCCGGTATCTGGAAACAGTAAAGACCGTAGGGGAGGCCAATGGAGCCAAGACTACATTTTCAGAGGAAGAGATGGAAATGCTGTGGACCAGCAACAATGTGGCGGAGGATGGGATCACAGGATCCGGGGTTTGTTATGACGCCGGAAAAAACGACAGCAGTGTTGTAAAAATGGACGGTTTTATGATGCTGAGCATTCCGGTGGAGGTGAGAAAGCTTCATCCGGGAACTCTTATGGTTCCGGCCGGGGATCTGTATCTGCCGTCTACGGTGGCGGCAATTAACCGCTCTACGGCTAATGAGGAACTGGCGAAAGAATTTATCCGTTGTCTTTTGTCTTACGAGGTGCAGAAGGAGGAACTTTATGACGGCCTTCCGGTCAACAAAAAGGCGATGGAGACCAATGTGGAGACCGAAAAAGATGGGTTTTCCATTGGCAGCGGCATAGGGGATTACTATATTAACGGGGAGTATCCTGCCAAAGAAGTAAGGCAGGAGGTGGCTGCCATGATCGATGGACTGACCGTGCCGGTGGTGATCGATGAGACGATGATGAAAATGGTGGTGGACGGTTCAAGAGATTATTTTGACGGAAAAGAGGATGTGCAGCAGGCAGCGGACCGGATTTTAAGAACCATGTCCATCTATCTGTCGGAGTAAGAGAGACCATGGGATGGAAAAAAAGGCAAAGAAGGATTCTGATTCCCTGGCTGTTTCTGGCCCCCAGCCTCTGTGGGGTGGCGGTGTTTATGGTGATTCCTTTTCTTGATGTTGTGAAAAGGTCTTTTATGGATACCATGGGGACCAGATTTACAGGGATTAAGAATTATCAGGCAGTGCTGGAAAATTCGGCTTTTCGACTGGCAGTATGGAATACGTTTCGGTTTTTGGCAGTGTGTATTCCGCTTTTGATGGCCATTTCCCTGGGGCTGGCACTGCTGATATCAGGGGGAGCACAAAGGAAAACCAGAAGTGCGGTGATAAAGAACTGCCGGACGGTTCTGGTGCTTCCTCTGGCAGTTCCTGCAGCCAGCATGGTGCTTGTGTGGAAAATGATCTTGTGCCGTGAGGGGGTGTTGAATCAGATGCTGTCAGGGGTTACGGGGAACATATGGGAGATTGACTGGGCATTTTCCGGTTATGCATTTCCGGTTTTGATCGTGACATATCTGTGGAAACATGTGGGATATGATATGATCCTGTGGCTGGCCGGGCTCCAGGGGATCCCCGGGGAACTTTATGAGGCGGCCAAGATGGATGGGGCCGGCGGATGGCAGCGGTTTTGGTATATTACGGTGCCGGGACTTAAGGGGGGATTTGAATTGGTTGGGATTTTGTCGGTTGTGAATTCGTTTCGTGTGTATAGGGAGGCTTATTTGCTGGCCGGTACTTATCCGGATGCTTCTATTTATCTGATTCCCCATCTGTTTGCACACTGGTTTCTCAGTCTGGATATTCAGAAAATGACAGCTGCCGCAGTGATGATGACAGGGGTGTTTGTGCTGCCGGCAGGGATCAGGAGGAGAAGAAAATGAAGAAGAAAAGGGCGGTAATACCGGTGGTTTTAACGGCGGCTTGCCTTCTGGTGTGGATTCCTCTTCTCTTGATGGGAGCGGCTTCTTTGATGCCGGAGGATGAACTGCGGTGGAGATATCTGTCGGTGCTGGGGATGGGGAAGGACCGGGTGAGAGCGGCTCTTTTGCCTTCCTATCCTTCGGCAGAGTCTTTTATCGAACTGTTGGTTCGTTCTCCGGGATTTTTTGTTATGTTTTGGAATTCCTGTATTCAGGTGATTCCCATGTTGGCGGGGCAGCTTGTGGTGGCGGCTCCGGCAGCGTGGGCCTTTGCCAGATTTCGGTTCAGGGGGAGGCGGATGCTGTTTGGGATGTATGTTATCCTGATGGTTCTGCCGTTTCAGGTGACACAGGTGTCCAATTATCTGGTGTTGGACCGGATGGGGATTCTGGATTCGCATCTGTCACTGATTCTGCCGGGGATCTGGTCTACGCTGCCGGTGTTTATCATGACCAGGACTTTTGAGACACTGCCGGGAGCGCTTTTGGAGGCAGCCTATCTGGATGGCGCGGGGGAGGTTTATACATTTCTTCATGTGGGACTGCCTCTGGGGTATCCGGCAGTTGTGACTTCTTTGATGTTAAGTTTTGTGGACGGGTGGAATGCCCTGGAACAGCCCATTACTTATCTAAAAAGTAAAAATTTGTGGCCGCTTTCTCTTTATCTGCCCAATATTGCGCAGGATAAGGCGTCGGTGGCATTTGCGGCAGCATCCGTTACCTGCCTTCTTCCGGTGCTTATCTATCTCAATTGCCAGGAAGAACTGGAGCAGGGAGTGGCAGCATCGGGGGTGAAGCAGTGAGATACGGGCTTGGATGGACGGAAGAAAGAAGCGGTGGAAGACGGCTTCTGATAGGATTTTTTGTTTTTATGATTTTATGTACTTTCATTTCCAGAATCTATGACAGTATTACGGTTCCCAAGGTACGAACCACGACGGCCAAGAGGAAGACCGTAGAGACCGTGGTGGAGGGGACGGGTACTGTGAAGGTGAAGGAAAAAACGTATCACACGGTTGTGGGCGGGCTGAGGATAGGGCAGGTGTGTGTGTCTTTAGGAAATGAAGTGCAGGAGGGAGAAGTGCTTTTCTGGTATGATATGGAGGCTATGGCAGAGAAGAAGGAGGAATTGCTGCAGGAATTGGAGCAGTTGTCCCTTTCTATGGAAAAAGAACAGATTTCTCAGGAAAGCTATGGTCAAATGACGCAGGCAGAGGCTGCTCAGTGGGAACTGGATCTGGCTTTAAGGGAGCTTGAGGAAGGGCGGATGGAGTTTGAAGAATTCGTGGCAGATTATACCCAGGAGATGGAGAAGCTGGAAAATGACTATTTTGACAACATGAATCTTACGGAGGAAGAACTGTGGATGCAGCAGGAGAGAGACTGGGAATCGGCCAGAAATAATCTGGATACGGTCAAAAATTCCAGGGACAGGGAAATACGGGCGGCTCAGAGAAAGGTTGAAGATCTTGAGGAAGAGTTAAGCATGGCTGACGGGGAAGATGAGGGGGCGTTAAAGAAGCTGGAGAAACAGCTGGAAAGAGCCAAGGAGGATCTGGAGGATATCAGGAATTCCTGGGAAGATCAGGTGGACGCCGCCAGATCTCAGCTTGACTTTGCCGATGATAAGGAGGACAGGATACGGTCCGGTCTTACTACGGCACAGGAGGCAAGGGAGGAGGCCTATGAGGCGGCTGTAAAGCAGCAGGAGGAGCAGCTTAAGGCTGCCAAGAAAAATCTGGAGTCATTGGAAAAGGCGGTGGAGAAAGCACAGTGGCAGATGACTGTGGCACAGAAGCAGGATGCTCAGGCGCAGATGACAGAGGAGCAGGCAAAAAGGATTTCCAATCTGACTTTGCGGGGGATGGAATTGGATAAAAAGGCGAAGGAACGGGAGTTGGGGCAGCTGGAGGCTCTTATGGGAACAGGCGGACAGGTATTGGCATGGGAGAATGGAGTGGTGGCGGATCTGGAGATTCTTTCCGGGAAAACTGCTACGGGGGAGGAACTGGTGTCTCTGGCCGTAGGTGAGAGACAGTTTGAGGGGACTTTTATGAAGGAGGAGCAGGAGCTTTCACGGGGGGATACGATAGAAATATCGATTCCCGGAACGCCCAGATTCCAGGAGGCGGTGGTAGAACGTATAAATCTGCTGGGAGATACGGAAGGGGTGTTTCAGGCGGATATAGAAGGGATGGAGCTGGATCTGGGGGCTGTGACAAGATATACGTGTACGAAACAATCAGATATTTTTTCCAATGTGATTCCTCTTGCAGGGCTTAGAAAGGATATGAAGGGGTATTACTGTCTGGTGGCAAGGACCAGATCTACCATACTGGGAGAAGAGTTCCGGGCAGACCGGGTGGATGTGCAGCTGGTGTATCAGGGAAGTTCGGAGGCGGCTGTGGATGGAGCTATTTTTGAAGGGGATGCGGTGATTGTGGGAGAGAGCCAGACTATCGAGGAAGGAAGCAGAGTGAGGCCGGTGTCGTGAGGGATGGGGGTAGAGGGGCCGCCCGGAGAGAAAATGATATTGTTTTCTCCCGGGCATGCTGGCGCTGCGTGAAGAGCATATAGGTGAAAGTAATATGGTATGGACAGAGGATGATGTAAGAATGGGGGATGATGAAGGAATGGGAAGGTGCAGGGGATGGAAGGAGAGAGTAGGAGGATGGATTTTAGCGGCGTTGCTGGGGATGGGAATTTTGGCTTTGGGAGCGGGGATCGGCTGGTATCAGATGTTTTACATGCCGTATTGTGTCCGCGTGGACTTAAGGGGCAGGGAGATTGACGTGGAGATTATGAAACGGTGGGAGGAGCGGGAGAAAGATGGGACAATGGGAATTATTCGGATGGCTGGCTGGAGAATGGAGAATCAGATGACGGTGTCCGCCGTAGGGACTGGGAGAGGGCAGAGGGCGCAGATCATTGGGGTGTATGGTTCTATGGAGATTGTGGAGAAGGCCTCCATTTTGTCGGGGCGTTATGGGTTGGCAGTGGAAGAAGATTATTGTGTTCTCAGCGAGAGTCTGGCCAGGCAGTTGTTTGGAGGCGTGGATGTGGTGGGACAGAAGGTGAAGCTGAGGCAGAAGGTGATGATTGTGGCAGGGGTGATTGACAAGGAAGGGGATTATCTGCTGATACCGGTGGAGGATGGAAGAGTTGAGGAGATGGCGGTGGAATTTAGGGGGAA
>CAYWRB010000027.1:0-14214 GCA_964460025.1 uncultured Hungatella sp. | reverse complement strand
TTCCCAAACCGCTGATTTATAAAATAAAAAAAGAGCGGTTGGCATCAAAAAGACAAAAAGAAGTCTTGCATGAACTGCTAAAATATCATAAAATAGAAATACCTGTGCAGATAGACTATTTATCCGGAAATGAAATTTCCAGAATAACGGATAAGATTATCTCACAGCACGGAAGAATAAATTGCACGAAAGCGTAGAAAGGCGAGTACGGTTATGATGGATTTTAACAATAAAAAGACAAGAAAGATTGTGTCTACGATTATTGTAATTCTGCTGGTGCTGGCTATGGTGGCACCCATGGTTTTTGGAGCGATTACATTTTAGGCTTTATTTGGAATTTAAGGAGCAGGCTTTATGAAAGGAAAGAGATGGGTGAGAAAGGTCTGTACCGTGGCATTGGGTCTGGCCTTATTTTTAGCGGTGGAAGCATGGGCCGATGTGGTTCCCAAAGGTGTCTATGTTGACGGGCAGGATTTGGGAGGTATAGATGCCCAAGAGGCCAGACAGAAGATAGAAGACTATGTATCCCAGATGTCCGGACAGTCGGTGGCATTAGAGGTGGCAGGAACAAAAGTGGAAACGACGGCTGAGCAGCTGGGCTTCCATTGGGAGAATAAAGATGCTCTGGACGATGTGATTGCGGAGTACGGTTCAGGAGATATTATTGACCGTTATTTAAAACAGAAGGATTTGGAGAATGATCCGGTTGATATAGAGCTGGAGTTTAAGATAGATGAAGGTGCGGTAGAGAATTTTGTAACGACTCAGTGTCAGCCCTTTGTTCGAGAGGCAGTGGATGCTTCCATTATCCGGGAGAACGGAGCCTTTGTGGTGACTCCGTCTCAGGATGGTATTTCCATAGATTTAAGTGCAACCGTAAGTCTGCTGAACGAAGCATTGAGAGAAGGACTGGCAGAGCCGGTTTTGGTGGAGGCGGCAGTGACAGAGACAAAGCCTGCCAAGACCACGGAGATGCTTTCCTCGATTCAGGATGTCCTCGGGACCTTCTCCACTGATTTTTCCAGCAGCGGCGCTTCCCGTTCCAAGAACCTGCAGGTTGGTGCAGGGAAGATCAACGGCCGTGTATTGATGCCGGGAGAGACTCTGTCAGGATATGAATGTATGCACCCATTTACTAAAGAAAATGGATATGCGTCCGCCGCAGCCTATGAGAACGGGCAGGTGGTGGACAGTGTGGGAGGCGGCGTGTGCCAGATTGCAACTACCCTTTATAATGCGGCGCTTCTGGCAGAGATGGAGATTACTCAGCGGCAGAATCATTCCATGGTGGTCAGCTATGTAAAACCGTCCAATGATGCGGCGATTGCAGGAACCTATAAGGATATTAAGATTACCAATCCCTACGATACCCCGGTTTATGTGGAGGGCGGTACTTCCGGAAAGACCTTGACGTTTACCATCTACGGAAAGGAAACACGTCCGGCCAACCGTACTATCAAATATGTATCGGAGACTCTGGGGGTTACGGATCCGGGAGAGCCGATTACCAATGTGGATCCTTCCCTGCAGCCGGGAGCCAGAGTGAGAGTCCAGGCAGCTCACAGAGGAATACGGTCCCGCCTGTGGAAATATGTATACATTGACGGAGTGGAGACGGAAAAAACCATACTTCACACAGACACTTACAATGCATCCAAAGCCATTTACCGTGTAGGGCCGGAGGCACCGCCTGCAGTACCTACGGAGGGAGCAGACAACGTTATACCGGATACGGGAGCAACCAATCCGACAGGTGATCCGGCAGCAGGCAATCCGACAGCAGATCCGGGAACAGGGAATCCGGTATCGGATCCAGGTGCAGGAAATGCGGTGCCGGATCCGGGAACAGGAAGCGGGACGCCAGGCTCTCAGCCGGCAGGTCCGGGAACTCCAGCAGAGAGTCCGAATCCTGGTTCACCGGGGGAACAGCAGCCGACAGAGATGCCGGGCATGTAAACAGGCAGCATAAGGAATCGATCATGATGTTAGCAGAAAAGGAAGGACTGGCTCCTGTAAAGCCAGGGCAGGATCTGGTAGTGACCGGCTATATAGGGCTGGAAGGCACCAAAAGAATTGTCAAACAACGGAAAGAAGAGCTTCTCTCTCGATTTTCCGCAGGATATCTTGAGCAGATACGGAATATTCCGGATGGGGCTTTCCCAGAGAACCCGGATGATTTAAAGAACATGAGAGCCATCCAATGGGAGCGGGTAGGAGAGGGCGGTATTCATACCGCCCTTTGGAACATTTCAGGAGCATTTGGCGTAGGATTCCGGATTCAGCTGCATCGGATTCCCATAAAACAGGAGACCATTGAGATATGTGAATTCTATGACCTGGATCCCTATGACCTGTACACCAGTCATTGCCTTGTATTGATCACGGATAACGGAGGCCATGCGGTATCTGCTCTGAAGCAGGAGGGGGTTCCTGCCGCATGGATTGGCACAATAACAAAAGGAGCTGCCAGGGAGGTCTTCTACGGCAAGGTCCGCCGGTTTATGGACAGGCCGAAACCAGATGAATTATATAAGATTTATGATACCAGGGAGGTACTGTGATGAGAGAAAAGATTTTAGCCTTTATGGAAAAAAACAGCAGGATCGATATTAAGGATCTGGCAGTTATTTTGGGAGAGAGCGAAGCGGCAGTAGCCAATGAGATCGCCGAAATGGAAAAAGAGCACATTATCTGTGGATATCACACACTGATCAACTGGGACAATACCAGCGACGAGAAAGTGGTAGCATTAATTGAAGTGAAAGTGACACCTCAGAGAGGCATGGGCTTCGACAAGATTGCGGAGAGGATATACCAATACAATGAAGTGAATGCCGTATATCTTATGTCAGGGGCCTATGATTTTACCGTATTTATAGAAGGAAAGACCATGAGAGAGGTGGCTTTGTTTGTATCGGAAAAGCTTTCTACGCTGGAATCTGTTTTAAGTACGGCCACCCACTTTGTGCTGAAAAAATATAAAGACCACGGAACCGTTCTGGTTCAGGAGGTTCAGGATGAAAGGATGCTGATTACCCCATGAGAAATCCCCTGTCAGATACCATTGTTCAAATCGAGCCCTCTGGCATCCGCAAATTTTTTGATATCGTAAGCGAGATGAAAGATGCCATTTCTTTAGGCGTAGGCGAGCCGGATTTTGATACTCCGTGGCATGTACGAGAGGAAGGCATTTATTCCTTAGAAAAAGGCCGGACGTTTTACACCTCCAATGCAGGGCTTAAAAATTTAAGGGAGGAAATCTGTAAATATCTTTCCCGCAGATGCAGTTTGACCTACAATCCGGATAAGGAGATCTTAGTAACCGTAGGCGGAAGTGAAGCCATTGATATCGCCCTGCGCGCCATGTTAAACCCAGGAGATGAGGTGCTGATCCCCCAGCCCTGTTTCGTGTCCTATGTGCCCTGTACCATATTGGCAGGAGGAGTTCCGGTAGCCATTGAACTTGAAGAAAAAGACCAGTTCAAGCTGACTCCGGAAAAGCTGTTGGAGAAGATTACGGATAAAACCAAGATTTTGATCATGCCCTTTCCCAACAATCCTACGGGGGCCGTGATGCGGCAGGAAGATTTGGAACCCATTGCCCGGATCATTGAGGAAAAGGATCTGTTTGTGCTTTCGGACGAGATCTACTGTGAGCTGACCTACGGTCAGGCACGCCATGTATCCATAGCGTCCCTGCCTGGAATGCGGGACAGAACCGTGCTTATCAATGGATTTTCCAAGTCGTATGCCATGACAGGCTGGAGACTGGGATATGCGGCAGCGCCCCATGTGATTTTGGAGCAGATGCTGAAAATACATCAGTTTGCGATTATGTGCGCTCCTACCACAAGCCAGTATGCCGCTGTCAGTGCTATGAAGAACGGTGACAGCGATGTGGAGATGATGAGAGAATCCTATGATCAGAGGAGAAGGTTCGTGCTCCATGCTTTTCAGGAGATGGGATTGGAATGCTTTGAGCCTAACGGAGCTTTCTACACATTTCCAAGTATAAAGCGCCTGGGCATGACATCGGATGAATTTGCCAACAGGCTTCTTCGGGAAGAGAAAGTGGCAGTGGTGCCAGGGACAGCCTTCGGAGCCTGCGGGGAGGGATATCTAAGGGTTTCCTATGCATATTCCTTAAAGAATCTGAAAGAGGCATTGGGCCGCATGGCCCGTTTTGTGAAAAAGCTGGATGACGAGAATGGGAAATAACAGATTATGAATATCGTACTGCTGGAACCAGAGATGCCGGCCAATACCGGCAATATCGGAAGGACATGTACAGCCACCAATACCAGGCTGCATTTGATAGAACCTTTGGGCTTTAAGTTGAATGAGAAGATGCTGAAACGTGCGGGACTGGATTATTGGGATAAGCTGGATGTGACGATTTATTCTGACTATAACGATTTTTTGGACCGGAATCCTGGTGCCACAATTTATATGGCAACTACCAAAGCCCGGAAAATTTATACGGACGCAGCCTATGAGCCGGATTGTTTTCTCATGTTTGGCAAAGAAAGCGCCGGTATTCCGGAAGAGATTCTTGTGGAAAACCAGGAGAGGTGTATCCGAATCCCTATGTGGGGAGACATTCGTTCCCTGAATCTGTCCAATTCTGTGTCCATCGTGTTATATGAGGCATTGAGGCAGAATGGATTTGAGAAAATGAATTTAAAAGGAGAGCTGCATCATCTGCATTGGAAGTAGATGATGCAGCTCTTCTATATTATCGTGCTTTACAGTGTAATCAGATGGTAGGGCAGCTGGCTTGCGGTCAGCATCTGCGCCTCTCGCTGATGACATGTAAACAGAAGGATTTGCCCGTTGTAGGAAGAGGACAGCCATTTTAATGTATTCTTCAGCCGCTCGTCATCATACAGTACAAAACTGTCATCAAATATCAGGGGCATCCGCTCCCTGCAATCTCCTTGAATCAGCTGGGCCGCAGCCAAGCGGAGGGCCAGATAGACCTGATCCATGGTGCCGCTGCTTACCTGATCCAGCGGAACCAGCTTTGTTTTGGTATTCATAAACGGATTCAGATTATCATCAATTCCCATACTGGTATAAGCTCCGTTGGTAATTCCCTTTATGAGATCGGAGGCCGTTTTATTTAGATGCAGTCCGAAAGAATTCCGTATAGAGGAGGACAGTTCGTTCATGGTTTCCAGAGCCAGATCTATGGCAGATAATTCTTCCGAGACTCGCTCGTTTTCCGCCAGAATACAGCGCAGAGCCTCTGCACGGGTCTTATAATTGGAAAGCTGTTCCAGCTTCTTCTCCAATTCCCATTGGGATTTCTGCTGACCTTCTATGGCGTGGCCGTAGTCAGTCTGGCGCGTCTGGAGAGAAGAAAAATCCTCATTCAGTTTTTTTAACGTATCCTCGGATTGGACCACCGTGCTGCAGAGCATTTCAAATTCTGCCATCTTCTTATAGAAGGATTCCAGGGCTTTCTGAGTTATGTCGGAATCACCTAGATAACGGTTAAAAATCTCCCCTAAAGCCTGCCTGGAAGATTCCAACTCTCTTTTTACGTTTCCAGTTCCTATAAGCACAACGATGCCCACCACACACAGCAGGACAGCGAAACCTGCCAGAATACCAAAAATAACCAGAGGAGATATCCCTAAATTGGAACGGATAGGATCAACACCAACCGTAAGGGCGCAGCCTGCCAGGATAAACAGCAGGGAGGCCAATATGAAAGGCGGGATGCCAAGAAATTTTCGCCACCCTTTATTTGCAGCGTCATGAAATTTTTCGTATTTTAAAAAGAGAGCCTGGGCGTCTGTCTGGCATTTTTGAATATCTTCCGGACCAGAAAACTGATTCTGAGACAATACCTCCCGGCCGCGGGCAGTCTGCGTAAGAAGCTGATCCTTCTCTGTCTGAAGCTGTTCCAGCTGTTTCTGAACATCCAGCCTCTGTTTTTCATAAGACGGCAGCTGGTTCTCGTATTCAGGAGAAGAGATCTCCTTCTCAAGGGACTTGATTTCTCCCAAGATGGAGGTGTAGGACCTGGCAGCGTCAGGCACCAGACGGGCAGCCATCTCTTTCCGTTTATTATTTAGGAAGGCAGATGCTCTGGCTACATTTAATGCCATATTACCGGAGGTGTTCATGTTGGCAATATAATGCTTCAGTTCCGAGACCATTCCCTCTTCCGTAGCACTTTTTAACTGGCCAATGCTTACGGTGTTGGTATATGCGGTCTCGCTTAAACCGTTGAGCAGCTGCTCCATCAGAGCCTTGGTAGGCTCCAGCTCTTTTCCGGCCGTCTCATCAATGATCCGGAATTCCTTCTGAATTTTTTGGAACCGCCGCTCAATGCGGTAAACGGTCCCGTCATGCACCAGTCTGAGAGCCCCCTCATAGGTTCCGCTGTCTTCCCAGGGTTCATATTTGCTGTAAAGGTCATTGGTGGAAGCCCGTCCGCGCTGGGGCTGTATACCGAACAGAATGCCGCGGATAAACGTGTGTATGGTTGATTTACCAGTTTCGTTCTTTCCATAAATCACATTTATGCCATCCTCAAAAGAGATGGTGCGGTCATGGAATTTGCCGAACCCGTTGATTTGAAGTTCCAAAAACCTCATGAGTTAACTCCTTTCATCAGTGGTATGAAGTAAAGCATGAATTCCATAGTATAAAGCCTTCTTCTCTACAGGGCTCATGTCAGGCTTCTGGAGGGCGCTGATATAGAATCCGATCATATCGTCAGGATGTTCAGCAAATAAGGCGCTAAAATCATATTCAGGTTCCGACTCATCGATAATTTCGCTGATCCGGAATTTGGAAGTCAGATTTTCCAGATCAAATTCAGTCTCAGGGCTTCTGGTTCCACGGATTCGGAAACGGTAAATATGGTGGGAACCTCTCATACTGATAACCTGCGAGATTTTCATTTCCAATTCCAGATTCGTGGTGCTGGGAGTGATATTGACTGCCAGAGGAATGTACTGGGACTTACATAAGGGAAGAAATTTCAGAACTTCCACCTGCTGGGTTCCGGGATTGATCTCCCCATAGTAAACGCCGTGGATTCCCACCTCAGTCTTGTCCAAAGGTTCCGGAGAACCTGGAAAGACAACCTTAAATTCCGTCAGAACTTCCGGTTTATGGACATGCCCCAAGGCAATATAGGAAAAATTGGAGGCAGCCAGAGCATTTTTATCAAAGGGAAGATGGGAGACATCTCCTCCGTGGGCCATCAAAATGTGAATCCGACTGTCCGCCGGAACCTCAAGATGATCGATCCGATTATCCAGGATCTCCGGGGTATGGTAGCTGAAGCCATGGACCTCCACATTGCAGTCCTCAAAATATACACTCTGCAGCTCCTCATCCATAAGGTAAGTAACGTTTGGACACCAGGAGAAGCTATTGAGAGAGGAATTCGGCCGAATTCGGTCATGATTACCCGCTATGATCACCACATGGACCGAAGGGATGGTGCTAAACAGATAATTAAGCTCCTTTAAATCCCTTTGCAAAGGCTGACGATGAAATAAATCTCCGGAAATAAACAGGAAATTTACCTCCAGGTCCCTGGCCTTGGTAATGATCTGGGTAAACGTATCTTTGATGGCCTGGGCACGCTCTCTGCTCCATGGTTTGCTGCTGTCCGGTGAGAAGCCCCAGTGGACATCAGCCGTATGGATAAACTTCATGGGGGTTCCTCCTTCTCCTTTCAGGAATTATAATTCACAATTATTCACGGTTCTGGGGAACGGAACCACGTCCCGGATGTTGGACATTCCGGTCAGATACATGACACAGCGTTCAAATCCCAGGCCAAAACCGGAATGGCGGGCAGAACCATACTTGCGAAGGTCCAGATAGAAGGAATAGTCCTCCTCCTTAAGGCCAAGTTCCTTCATTCTTGCAACCAGCTTGTCATAGTTGTCTTCACGCTGGCTTCCGCCAATGATCTCGCCGATACCGGGAACCAGACAATCCATGGCGGCAACGGTTTTGCCGTCATCATTCTGCTTCATATAGAAAGCCTTAATCTCCTTGGGGTAATCGGTGACAAATACCGGCTTTTTAAACACCTGCTCCGTCAGATAGCGCTCATGCTCTGTCTGAAGATCACAGCCCCAGTACACCTTATAATCAAATTGGTCGTTGTTCTTTTCCAGAATCTCAATGGCCTCCGTATAGGTCACATGGCCGAAATCAGAATGGAGCACACCTTGAAGACGTTCCAAAAGACCTTTGTCAACAAACTGATTGAAAAAGTTCATCTCCTCAGGCGCATGTTCCAGCACATAGCGGATGATATATTTTAACATGCCTTCCGCTACGGCCATATTGTCCTCCAGGTCTGCAAAAGCCATCTCAGGTTCGATCATCCAGAACTCGGCGGCATGCCGGGTTGTGTTGGAATTCTCAGCCCGGAAGGTAGGACCAAAGGTATAGATATTACGGAATGCCATGGCATAGGTCTCACCGTTTAACTGTCCGCTTACCGTCAGACTGGTAGGCTTGCCGAAAAAGTCCTGGGTGTAATCAATGGCTCCTTTTTCATCTTTGGGAACGTTATTCAGATCAAGGGTAGTCACCTGAAACATCTCGCCGGCTCCCTCGCAGTCGCTGGAGGTAATGAGGGGCGTGTGGACATACACGAAATCTCTCTCCTGAAAATACTGATGGATGGCATAAGCGATCAAGGAGCGGACACGGAACACGGCCTGAAACGTATTGGTTCTTGGACGAAGATGGGAGATGGATCTTAAATACTCAAAGCTGTGGCGCTTTTTTTGAAGAGGATAATCGGAAGCGGAGCTTCCCTCCACAGTCACCTCCGTAGCCTGGATCTCAAAAGGCTGCTTGGCCTGGGGGGTGGGGACTAAAGTCCCTTTTACAATAACGGCAGCTCCTACGTTCAATTTGCAGATATCTGCAAAATTATCCATGGTATCATGATAAACAATCTGAAGGGTGTCGAAATAAGAACCGTCAGACAGAACAATAAAGCCAAATGCTTTGGAATCTCGAATGCTGCGGACCCAGCCGCCTACCTGGATCTCCTGATTTAAATATTTTTCTCGGTCTCCATATATTTCTCTTACGGTTACCAGATTCATGATAAAAAGTCTCCTTTTTCAGCACAATTTTATATTAATTATACTTTATTTTGCAGATTGATTCAAGGCCCTTCTGTTTTTTTGAACCGTCAATCATAAACTGTGACATATCACGGAAAGGAGAAGTATACAATAAAAGTTTACGTGCAGAAATAAGTAGAAAGTTTATTCGATAAATAAGAAGTGTCGGAAAATGTACAAAAAACTAGAAAAATATTTCATAAATTTATTCACTATTTCCAGGAGATGTGATATAATAAATAAAAACAACGCATTAGCATAAATATAGTACAGCAAGAGGTGATCGTGTGATTAAGAAAGAGATGATAGCCATGCTTCTGGCAGGCGGACAAGGCAGCAGATTGGGAGTTTTGACTCAGAAGGTGGCCAAGCCTGCGGTTTCTTTTGGCGGTAAGTATCGAATTATTGATTTTCCTTTAAGCAATTGTATCAACTCTGGTATAGATACGGTGGGAGTCCTGACTCAGTATCAGCCTCTGCGTCTGAATACCCACATCGGAATCGGAATTCCCTGGGATTTGGACCGCAATGTAGGAGGCGTAACCATACTTCCGCCTTATGAGAGAAGCAAAGGCAGTGACTGGTACACAGGAACAGCCAACGCCATATTTCAGAATTTGGAGTATATGGAGACCTACAATCCGGAGTATGTTCTGATTTTGTCCGGAGATCATATTTACAAGATGGACTATGAGGTGATGCTGGAATATCATAAGGCCAACAATGCGGATGTCACCATAGCCGCTATGCCGGTGCCGATGGAAGAAGCCAGCCGTTTTGGGATCCTGATCACGGATGATACGAACCGGATTACGGACTTTGAAGAAAAGCCGGCCAATCCAAGAAGCAATCTGGCTTCCATGGGAATCTACATATTTACGTGGAAGGTATTGAAAGAAGCATTGGTGAAATTACAGGATGTTCCCGGATGTGATTTTGGCAAACACATCATTCCGTTCTGCCATGAGCGCCAGCAAAGGATATTTGCCTATGAGTACAATGGCTACTGGAAAGATGTGGGGACCTTAAGCTCTTACTGGGAAGCCAATATGGAGCTTATTGATATCATACCTGAATTTAACCTGTACGAGGAATATTGGAAGATCTATACCAAGAGCGATATCATTCCGCCGCAGTTTGTTGCAGCAGATGCAAAGGTGGAGCGCAGTATCATCGGAGAGGGAACAGAAGTATATGGACAAGTCCGCAACTCCGTTATTGGAGCAGGCGTTATCATAGAAAAAGGTGCTGTTGTCCGTGATTCCATTATCATGAGAGGAAGCATTGTTGGAAAAGGCAGCAAGATAACCAAGGCAATCGTAGCGGAGGATGTAACCATAGGGGCTTCGGTGGAACTTGGAGTAGGGGAGTTTGCTCCCAGCAAGTATGACCCGAAAGTGTACCAGTCAGATCTGGTGACCATCGGCGAACACAGCGTGATTCCGGATGGCGTGAAGGTGGGAAAGAATACGGCTATTTCCGGGGTGACTGGGGCAGAAGACTATCCTGAAGGAATACTGGCAAGCGGAGACTACATTATGAAGGCAGGTGGTGCGCAATGAGAGCGATTGGAATTATTTTGGCAGGCGGCAACAGTAAAAGGATGCATGAATTATCCAACAAACGGGCCATATCTGCAATGCCTATTGGAGGAAGCTACCGGAGTATCGATTTTGCCTTAAGTAATATGTCCAACTCCCATGTTCAGACCGTGGCTGTATTTACGCAATATAATTCCCGTTCCTTAAACGAGCATTTGAATTCTTCCAAATGGTGGGACTTCGGAAGAAAACAGGGAGGTCTGTTTGTTTTCACACCTACGATTACCGCAGAGCACAATGACTGGTATCGGGGCACGGCAGACGCTTTGTACCAGAACCTTACGTTTTTGAAAAACAGTCATGAACCTTATGTGGTCATTGCGTCCGGCGATTGTATCTACAAGATGAATTACGCCAAGGTGCTGGAGTATCACATTGAGAAGAAAGCGGATATTACCATTGTGTGTAAGACCATGCCTCCGGAAGAGGATGTGACCAGATACGGTATTGTAAAGACCAATGAGGACGGAAGGATTGTGGATTTCCAGGAGAAACCTATGATTGCTGAGTCCAATACGATTTCCTGCGGAATTTATGTTTTGAGACGCCGCCAGCTGATTGAGCTGATTGAGCGGTGCGCTCAGGAGGACCGGTACGACTTTGTAAATGATATTCTGGTTCGCTATAAAAATCTAAAACGGATTTACGCTTACAAGATGGATACCTATTGGAGCAATATTGCTTCCGTAGAATCTTACTATAAAACGAACATGGATTTTCTCAAACCTGAGGTGAGGGATTATTTCTTCCGACAGTATCCTGAGATCTATACGAAGGTAGGTGATATGCCGCCGGCCAAGTATAACCCGGGCGCAGATGTGAGGAACAGCCTTATAGCCAGCGGAAGCATCATCAATGGAGTCGTAGAGAATTCCGTATTGTTCAGGCAGGCTTTTGTCGGCAATAACTGTGTGATTAAGAATTCCATTATTCTGAATGACGTATATATTGGAGATAATACCGTCATTGAGAATTGTATCGTGGAGAGCCGGGATACGATCCGGGCCAACACGACTTATATCGGTACACCGGATAACATCAAAATTGTGGTGGAGAAAAACGAGCGGTATACGTTATAGGAAAATGGAAGGAAACCATTTAGAAGTACAACAGGAGGGGTTGCTCATGCAGATTACAGATGTAAGAGTGAGACGGATTGAAAAAGACGGTAAGATGAAAGCCATTGTATCTATTACTTTGGACAATGAATTTGTAATTCATGACATCAAAGTAATCGAAGGTGAAAAGGGATTGTTTATCGCTATGCCCAGCCGCAAGGCCGCTGATGGAGAGTACCGTGACATTGCTCACCCGATTAATTCTGAAACCCGCGATATGATCCAGAAAGCGATCTTAGACAAGTATGAGTCTACGGCACTGGAGAGTGAAAGTGTCTAAAGTGCCGCGTCCATTTACATGATGTAGTGAACGGCGGACAAAAATGGAAAAGAAGAAGCACTGCAGAAGATGGAAGGAATCATCTTTTGCGGTGCTCTTTTACGTCAATGATCTAAATTTTCTCAGCAATCTTTCTTGCCACATAGACGCCGCTGGCGGATGCATGGGACAGAGAGTGGGTGACGCCGCTGCCGTCGCCGATAATGTAAAGACCCTTGTATTTGGTTTCCAGGTTATTGTCAAGCTCCACTTCCATATTATAGAATTTTACTTCTACGCCATAGAGAAGGGTATCGTCATTGGCCGTCCCGGGGGCGATTTTGTCCAGGGCGTAAATCATTTCTA
This sequence comes from uncultured Hungatella sp., assembly GCA_964460025.1. Taxonomy (GTDB): domain Bacteria; phylum Bacillota; class Clostridia; order Lachnospirales; family Lachnospiraceae; genus UBA3402. The sequence goes on along the minus strand of CAYWRB010000027.1, from coordinate 1,748 downwards.
TGATACCGTCCAGGATTCTCTTGGGGAGAACCAGGCTTAAGTCGCCGGGAGTGGCGGCCAGAGTGGGAGTGACCATGCCTTCATTGATTCGGCTGGCAGTGCTTCGCCTTCCTCGGATCAGATCGCCGAACCGCTGAACGATGACGCCGCCGCCCAGCATATTGGACAGGCGGGCGATGCTCTCTCCGTATCCGTTGCTGTCTTTAAAGGGCTCGGAGAAATGCTTGGCCACCAGAAGGGCGAAGTTGGTGTTATCTGTCTGCTTTTCCGCGTCCTCGTAGCTGTGGCCGTTGACGGTGACGATACCGTTGGTGTTTTCGTTTACCACGATGCCGTAAGGATTCATGCAGAAGGTTCGGACATTATCCTCAAATTTTTCCGTCCGGTAGACGATTTTGCTCTCATACAGCTCGTCTGTGAGATGAGAGAAAATAACGGCGGGAAGCTCTACACGGACACCCAGGTCTACACGGTTTGATTTGGTTGGGATGTCAAGCTCTCTGCAGATGGTCTCCATCCATTTGCTGCCGCTTCGTCCAACGGATATGATACACTGTCTGCCGTCTGCTGCCTGGTCTTCTCCATAGTATACCCGGAAATTGTCCTCCAGAATTTCCATGTGGGTGATGGGGGTGTGGAAGAAGAAAGAAATGTGATCTTTCATCTCCTTATAGAGCTCTTCCAGGACCACATAATTAATGTCGGTTCCCAGATGGCGGACGGATGCGTCCAAAAGTTTCAGCTTGTTTTGAATACACAGCTTTTTGAATTTGGTCCCTGCGGTGGAGTACATTTTCGTTTTTTCGCCGCCGTGGGAAGTGTTGATGGTGTCTACGTATTTCATTAAGTCGAGAGCTTCGGTTTTGCCAATGTATTCATATAGGGTGCCGCCGAAGTCGTTGGTGATATTGTATTTGCCGTCTGAAAATGCACCGGCTCCGCCAAAGCCATTCATGATTGCACAGGTGGGACAGCCGATACAGGATTTTACTTTATCTCCGTCGATGGGGCAGCGGCGCTTTTCCAGGGAATGGCCAGCCTCAAAGACGGCAATTTTTAAATCCGGGCGTTTGGTCATAAGCTCGTAGGCAGAAAAAATGCCTCCGGGGCCGGCGCCGATGATGATGATGTCGAATTGGGGAATGGAAAGCATAGGGAGTCTCCTTTCGTTGATGCGGGGGTGGATGCATGGTTATAAGATTTATGGTGCATTCACATGTATGGTGAAGGCAAATTGATTTTATCATAGAAGTAGGGAAGTTTCAATCCCTGCTTTTTCGTGCATAATTCGTTGCTTATAACTTGCTTTTTCGTGATTTTTGCGTTATAATCCGATGCTGCGAAGCGCCGTATTTTGAAATTGTATCGAGATGATATTGTAAAATCAATGAAAATCACTTCGTGATGGCTGGATGCCTGCTGTTATTACGAACTATCTGAACATTACTTTTTACGGGGAAAATAAACGAAATAGAACACTGTGGTTCGGATAATGGAACGGGCTACAGTGTTTTTGGTTTGAAATAGTGATAAAGTTTGAAATAAGGTCCGCTTCGGAGTAACTATGGTACGTCTTCCGACACGCTTTCGCCAGGTTTTCACGTAACAGTACTAAGCGCCCAAAAGACGTGCGCTAAGTGCTGACGTGAAAAATGGTCTACAGACGTACCATAGTTACTCCGAAGCTACGTTTATCGCAGGCTGAGAGGGACGATGCTGACATGCGGGGAACTTTGCATGTTATCTAA
>CAYWRB010000026.1:9628-14349 GCA_964460025.1 uncultured Hungatella sp. | reverse complement strand
TACAATTCCTCATACAGCTCATTGCCGATCCCCATGCGTCCGGTCCTGCGATACTCGAAATCTATGGCCTCAACCATATCCTGATTCTTGATTTTCCGATGCTCAGCCGCCGCCCTGTAAGCGGCCGCCACAGCCGCAGACTTGATGCTGCTTCCCGTAAGCTCCGCCTTCCTGGCAAAGACCGTAAAATCAATGTCCTCCTCAAGAGGCGTCTCTTTCGGAAAGGCTTTCTGCCACAAAAGAAACCTGGTCTTCTCGTCTGGCTGCTCCACCGGAATCATAAAAGTCATACGCCGCTTAAAAGCGCTGTCAAAATTCTGCATCACATTGGTAGCCAGAATTGACACTCCCGAATACTCTTCAATCTTCTGCAGCAGATAAGCTGTCTGGGCATTGGCATATTTGTCATTGGAGTTTGACACCTCTGTTCTCTTGGTAAACAAAGCGTCTGCCTCATCAAAAAACAGCACCGCATTGGAGAATTTGGCTGCCTGGAACACGGCTCCCAGGTTCTTCTCCGTCTCCCCGATATACTTGCTGCCGATCTGCGACAAGTCGATCCGATAAATATCCAACCCCAGTTCCTTTGCAAATACCTGGGCCGCCATGGTCTTCCCTGTTCCGGGAGGCCCGTAGAGTACGATGGAGGTGCCGTTTCCGTAAGGCAGTTTTCGCCCAAATCCAAAAGTATCATTGACCATACTGCGATACCGGACACGGTCGCAGGCTTCATTCAGAAGCTTCCTGCTGCTGTCGGACAGCTGCAGATCCTCCCATGTAAAGGGGCTTTCCAGGCGAGTGGCATACTCTCCGAACTCCGCGCTGCATTTCATCCGAATCTGCCGTTCCAAAAGCTGTTCCGAAGCCACAAAGCCATGGCCGTCAATCTCAGCATCCAAAACCGCGCATTCCAGCACCTGGCTGATTCTGCCAGGGGTCATGTGATACCTGGACACCAGCTGCTCCACATCCACATCCTCCCCGAACCGAAGCCCCAGACGCTCCCCAAAATAATTCCAGAACCTTTTCTGTACCGCAGTGCCGGGAATGTCCAAAGAAATGGTATACCAGCTGCCGCGGACAGACAGATTTTGGGGCTTCTGTCCCTGGCTCCCTACAAAATAAAGATTTATGTAATCCTGCAAAAATGCAAATATCCTCTGAACCACCGGAAGCCGGGAAGGTTCAAAAGAAACCTTATCCAAATACAGCAGGCTTTTTTCGTAGATGCACTTTAAAACAATATCCCTTAAAACCGAATACACTGCCCCGTCATCCTGGGCAAGAAGGCAGGACATGTCCACACACAACACATCCATCTCCGCCACGGAAGCCAACGACTTCATAAGAAATTTCTTTCCGATTCCTTCCATGGCGCATAGATGAATGATGCCTCCGCTCTGTCTCCCTGTCATGGTAGAGAACACTTGCACAAGCTCCTCAAAATGCTCCTCATTGTACAAAATCTCTTCCATATCCTCCCCGCCTTCCAGCACCGTGGCATATCGGGAAAGACATCCCATCTGCATGGGCTCTCCTGCCAGAATCTGAACCACCCTTCGGTTTAGGGACAGAGGCCTGGACAATCGGGACATATCAGATTTTTCCGTCCACGGTTCCAGAAGAAACCGGTATAAAAAGCTGTCCTCATCCCACAGCTGTCCCTGGTACCCATCCTCTTCCTCCAAAAACAAGGTACACAGATCCCACACCAGCCCCAGGGCAGGCTTTGCCATAGGGCGGGTCTCTTCCTGCAGAACACCGAAAACCCGTTCATATTTCCTGTTTAAATCCACTGCCGCCGCCATGAGAAATGCCAGAATCTCTCCATAAGACAGCATCCCGCTTTTCAAAAAACCGGCAAAAGGCAAAAATCCCTGCTCTCCCCGGTCTCCGGCCACTGTCGGTTCTTTGGCCAAAAGCAGCTCAAACACCTGGCGAAATTTCTTTCTGCCTTCAAACTCCACCTTCTCATGAGGTTCCAGCACCATCATAAGCTCCCTGTCGCTTAACAGGCCTCCAATCCTCTGGGCCGATTCCTCTCTGTCCTGTTCCTTAAGGAACAGGGCGGCAGCGCACAGCATATCCAGAAACCTCTGCCACTGCTGCCACTCCTCCTGCCTGTCCGAAAAAGGCTCCCCGGTGCATTCCCCGAAGTAGGCCTTCACAATCCCATCTATATCCCAGCCGGATTCTGCCATCGTCTCCTCCATTTTACCTTAAGGCTCCTGTTTTCCGCCAGAAGCCCTCAAATTTAATCAGCCTGAATTCCACTATCCCTGCTGGGCCAGCCTCTGCCTCTCTTCCATTCTCCGCCGATAGATATCCCGAATCTCACGCCTCATGCCGGCCACTTTGCTGTTTTCCTCCCGTTTCGCAGCTCCCGGTCCGCTCACTTCCTCTAAACGCACCACATAGCCCCGTATAGGAAACATGTTGTTCTTCTTTCCGGAAGCCTCTTTGTTCTCCTGTCTCTGCTCTTCCGCAGAAGGCGCATCTCCTGCATCCTCCCACCGGATTCCGTCTTCCGTTATCGTTGCCTTCCGAAGCTGCGTAACCACCTTAAACTCCGTTTTGGCAGGTATAAGAACCTCCGCCTCATTCTGAACCTTGGACAGCCCGGAGATATCTACCGCTCCCTTTCCCTTCAAAGAATATTCGATGAGAACCGCATTATCCTCCCCGTCTTTATCCTGGCTCTTCTTATAATACTGGGCTGCTTTTGCAATCCTTTTGGAGCTGCTGGTCATAGCATTTATGGTGAAGGTTGACCCTGCCGAAGTCCGGAAGTTACCTGTCAGCCTGCTGCCGCGGAAGGTACGGCCTACATAAGCGGCTTTTCCCTCCATGCCGTTTGCCGGGCCGGTATCTTCCTGAACTCCCTCATTCTGCCCCCTTTCCTCAAGAGCATCCTGTGACATCCTGGAGGAAATATGGATCATTTTAAAAATATCGTCCGCCACTTCTTTATCCCCCATCTCTGAACTGGAGGAAAATTCGTAGGAGCCAAAGCCGGTCTGTTTATATTGGTCTACACGGTCGTCTCGAAGAGCGCTCCTGGCAAGTCCCTCCCAGTACTTCTGGCCTTTTGTCATTGTCATATATGCGCCCGTAGTATAGATATTCAGGGCAATGTCCTGAGCCTGCGCATTGTTGGCATCCTCTCCGATTTCCTTCATAATACCATCCGAAGACTTTCCGTACAAGGTAAAATTATACCCCTCCGTAACCTCATACCCCTTCTGGGACAGCTTCTCTCGTTTCCCTACAATCTGCTCCTCCACATATTTTCTCTGTGCTTCAAACACCTCCAGATCATGGGCTGTACGGCTCTCCGTCTCCTGTGCGTTCTTAAATTGCTCAATCTTGGCCAGAAGGTTTCCTCCCAGCTTCTTTTGTTTTTCATCTGCTTTCAGAACCAAAAACTCCGGCACGCCCATTTCCAGAAGCTGTTCAAAGGACATTTTCTTATACGCCTCCCCATAAAACGGATGAAGTCTTCCGCTATTCATCAGCTGGTCAATCAGCGTAGTCACAATTTTTTTGATAGCCTCCGGCTTGGAAACACCTTTATTGGCATTTTTCCTTTCGTTCCGCAGCTGCGTAATTCTGGCGTTCAGCTCAACCAGATGCGCCTTCAGGTAATCTCTATCTTCCACCATGCTCCTTACATCGCCGTTATTCATAGCCGCCTGATTCCTCTTACCGTACCTCTCCCTCCTCTTGTCTCTCAGTTCATTTAACATCACTCTGTAGACAAGCTCATGTGGAAACTGATGCTCCGGTGCAAATTCCTGGCGCAGCACATCCACCGGAAGGGGGTCAACGGTCATATACATGGTGGCAGGCTCCGACAAATCTTCCTTCCCGGTAACTCCTGCATTCTGGGAACCTTTCATAATCTCATACAGAGAATGGTCTTTGCTGGTTACCATCCAGGCGATAAGGGCCAGCCTGAAATACAACAGGTCTTTTAAAGAAGCTCCCATCAGCTTATAAGCCCCCAGCATCCTGAGGGTGGTTCCGGAAGGCCCTGCCGTCTGAAGCATTCCTTCCGCATTGACCCGCTTCTTTACATCAAACCAGGCTTTCCCTTCCTGCCACTGAAGCTCACCGTTTCTGATTCCGTTGGCCCGCTCCCTCTGGGACAGCCCCAGCCCCAGCCTCTCATAATATTGCTCTCCCAGACGGTTGGCCATTCTGTCCTCCTTGCTTCTGGCCTTTCTGATAAACGTGCTAAATAAGGACGCGTTGAATGCTCTTGACAAGCCTGCAAAAAAACGGGTCAGCCGGTTTCCCCTGCCCTTCTTTTTGTCAATGTTTTTCTTTAAATCCCTGGCAATGGAGAAGGTATTGAACACATCGTCTCTTTTCTCTCTCTGCTTCATACCGTTTAACAGATCCAGGCGAACCCCCTGAAGTTCCGGACTTCTGGCCCGATCCTCATCTGTGATATAAGCCATCATATTCTTCAGAGAACGGCTTTCCGCTATCTGTTCCCTTCCCCGCCCGCCGTTTACAAACATGCCGTTGTACAGCATGGTCATCCGCTCTCTCAGATTTCCGTCGCCGTTGATTACCTGATTTAAATTTTCTCTGTCTATCTGGTCGGCAACCTGCCGATCCATAGCATTGCTGTTATCGTTTAAATACTGTCTGTAATTGCCGATCTGTCCGGCTCCTCCGGAGCTGTCCCCTTTGGGAAGCAGCGCCTCCAGAAG
>CAYWRB010000026.1:0-9528 GCA_964460025.1 uncultured Hungatella sp. | reverse complement strand
CCGTTCCCCTGTCACTTCCGCCGCCACCTGGCCCAAAGCCTGTGCATCCGCCACAGCCTCCTCATTCATCCCCTGGGCCTCGCCCGGACGATTATAGTAAGCATTCAGCATCCGGCTTAATTTTGTCAGGGCCGTCTTGGCCGCCTGCTGTACGTAAGGTGTCTTATACAGCTTGGCAGCAAATTCTTCCTCGTACTTATCTGCTGTCCTTTCCCAGGAACTGTGTCTGTAAATCTCCTGATATGCTTTCTTATTAAAATCTGCCCCCATGGCTCTCTCCCCTTCTCTATAACCCGATCAACGACGCGTACGGCTCAAAATCTGAACGGGTAAATACTTTTCCTGTCTTTACAAATTCGTACCGGATAGCCTGAAGATAGTGTTTCATACACACTTCCTTCCCGTCTCCGTCCGCCGCAGCCAGAAACGCCGCGTTTAAAATACAGTTCTTAATATTACCGCCTACAAATTCAAACTTCTCGGCCAGAAAACGGATATCCACGTCCTCTCCCAGCGGTGTGGTCTTCGGAATGGTGGTTCTCCACAGCATCTCCCTGGTATCCGGATCCGGGAACTGGAACTCCACAATATACTTCATACGCCTGAAAAACGCCGGGTCGATATTGTGTTTGTAGTTGGTCGCCAGCACGGAAACCCCGTCATAAGCCTCCACCTCCTGAAGCAATAACGCCGTCTTGTTGTTGTTGGACGCCTGGTTGCTGCCTCCGTCATCGGAACGCTTGGCAAACAGGGTATCGCACTCGTCAAAGAACAGAACCACATTACATTTTTTTGCCTCGCGGAAAATCATAGAGATGGATTTCTCCGTCTCGCCTACGTATTTATCAATAACCTTAGATAAATCCACCCGGTAAAGCTCCAGATTCAGCTCATGGGCGATAACCTGGGCGCACATGGATTTTCCGGTTCCGGGAGCGCCGAACAACAGGATAGAAAGCCCCCGCCCATAGGGATATTTCTTGGTGTAATTCCAGTTGTCATAAACCTGCTTCCTGAAGTTCATCTGATCGATGGCATGCTCCAGAGTCTCCCGCTGATCCCGGTTCATGACAATATCCTCAAATCCGAAATTGGCCTTTACCTTGGTAGCCTTCTGGGTCAGTTCCGAACTCATCTGGTTGTTGCAGCCCTTAAAAAGGGTATCTCTTGGAATGACGGTTTCCTTATCCATAACGGCAAAGCTTCTTGCCTGCTTAAGAGCCGCCTTAATCTTCCCCGGAGTAAACAGGAATTTGGTCGCCATCTCCAAAAGATCCACCTCCTCTGCCAGAGTATACCCTTTAGAAAAATACCTCCAGCACTCCTCCCTCTCCTGATTGGAAGGCGTAGGCAGCTCCAGTTCCGTAAATTCTTCTTTTGTTATCTCTTTCAGAGGAATTTTCTCCTTGCTGACCGTAAATACCATCACCCCTCGCTCCGTCAGCTTGGAAAATGCCAGATCCATGTACCCAAAAAACTTATCCTTCTCTTCCTCCCGGTAAGTCAAATCGTCCAGACAGCAGCAGGCATTGGACAGGATACATTCCCGGGTCACCGCCCACAGGGCTTTGTCCACAAAGGAAAAATCATAGACAAACAGTTTCTTGCAGTTGATAGAAATAGCTCTCATTCCATGTTTCTTACAGAAATGCTTTACAAAAAATTTCCGTCCGCTTCCCTCATCTCCGAAATAGGCAAAAATACGGCCTCCTTCTTCATAGGAAATTTCCATGGCCTCCAGCACTCCCTGATTTGCCAAGATCGGATCCAGGTCTTCCTCCCCGGTCAGCATCTGGAAAAAGCGGATATAATTCTCATCCAGCCGCAAAGGGTTCTTGCCAAACAGATAATCAATCATCCGCTTATCCGGAGAAACTGCGGTAGAAAAAGGCATACTGTCCTGAACATGCAGATCCAGAACCGGCAGAAGCTGTTCCAGACACACCGACATGTCTCCGTAAGCCCCCGTAATCGAAAACTTATTCCCATAATACAGCTTTGCCGCAGACTCTATGGTAGGCGCCGGCAGCCCCCCGTTCTCATTAACCACCTGAAACACTCCCGCATAATCCGTCTGAGTAGAAGACAATATGCCGCAGGCCAGACAAAAGATGGTAAAATTCTCATAATCCAGCTTTTTACATAGATCATAAAACGGAAGAGAGATTCCCTGATCCAACGCCAAAGCAGCCCTGGCATTGATATAATCCATCAGCTCCTCCATGGAAGGCTCCCCAGGTGAATCTTGGCTGGCTTTCTCCGCTGTCTGGCTGGTTTCCATGGCAAAGTCGGAAAACAGCGCATCCAGACTCAGGAATTCATCATCTTCCCCATAATCACTTTCCTCTTCTTCGTTTCCCGTCTCATCCTGTCTCCCATCCTCTGCTCCTCTTCCCGTCCCATCCTGTCTCCCGGCCTCTGCCCGTTCATCCGCTCCGTCCCCGTCCTCACCGCTTTGCCCGCTTATTTCCTCCTGGCTGTCTATAAAACGCTCAATTTTTTCAATACAGAGATCATGGGCAATCTCCAGGTCAGGATAAAGGACATTCTTATATCCTCCCTCCCCTGTGGCATAGACCTGTTTCAGATTCACCAGATACCGGTTCAGCCCCTCATTTACACAGGCAAATAAATATTCCATAGATTCTTCGTAGCTTTCAAAAGGCTGATCCTTCCCCTTACTGCCAAATAGTCTCTCCATCTTATCCTACATCCCTTTCATTTCTATCACACAATCCTGTATTTCTTACAATCTATCTCTCAGACCGTGTCTCAAACACCGCCGTGCTGTCAAATACACTCTTCCTGGTATTAATCCCTTCCATCTTTCCCTGATTAAAAGCCCCTGCCTGTTGATTCAAAGGCTTCTGCCGTCTCCACGAAGCATAAGTCATGGTTTCCTCTTCCTCCCAGGAAGGGTCTGCCTGCTTTCTTTTTTTCTCATTCTGCCTGCGGATCAGCTGTTCCGTAACACGCATAGGGCTCCCTCCTGTCTTACCATCATTTCCTCTATACTATAGCACATCTTCCTCTGCAACCGAACCTGGCCAAACGGCCAGTCTTACAAAAGGTATTCTTTCACGATATCTCATTGTGTTTAAAACTCTTTTATGTTATGATTAAAAAGTACAACATTCCGATTTTTAAGCCATTACCAAACTTGAGCAGAAAGGACTTCCGAAATGAACACCACTCAAAAAAGCCTTTTGGCATGCTCCGCCATATGTTATGCGCTGGTGCTTTTCAGCTTTTTAAATTCAAGCCTGTGGCTGGTTCTGATTTTCTTTATTTTACATAGTCTGGCCCTTTTATATTTTTCTTATCTCACCTATTCCAACAGTCAGGTACCTCAGATGGAAGAGGAATTTACCGCCCTGAAAGAGCAGTATGGACAGCTGTCTAAAGAGAATGAACAGCTTTCCTTGGACCTCTCTCAGGCCCACAAAGAGAACGAGGAACTAAAAGCTGCCCATGAAGCACTGGAAGCTGCCGGTCGGGAACTGGCCGCCTCCGCAAAAGAACCTGCTCCGGATGAAGCACTGGCTGCCCTCCTCCCCCCCATTGACCCCGACACAGAAAAACAGGAGACCATCAACATCATTCAGGTTGCCCGTGACACCATCCAGGAGTTCCTACCCTTTTCCTCAAAAGCAGGGATACAGATTCTGGTATCCTCAGCGGAAGATACACTGCTGGTAAAAGCCAGTTCCAAGCGGATCCGTATTTTATTCCGCAATATTATCGACAATTCCATCAAATATATGAATCAGGCCGGAAATCTGGTTATCACCATATCCACCATCGGAGATGACATCTTCATTGTCCTGAAGGATAACGGCAAAGGCCTTCCCTCGGAAGAAACCCCCCACATCTTCGAGATAAACTATCAGGGTTCCAACCGCATCAGTGGCAACGGCTTAGGCCTTACCCAAGCCAAAGCGATTGTAGATTCTTATGGCGGCACCATCTATGCCAAGAGCACCGAAGGAAAAGGCATGGGCATCTATATCCAGATTCCCATTGAATAAAGGAGGTACCAACTCATGAAAAAAAGTAAATTTTCCATGATTGCAGTCATGGCATTCTATATAGCCGCCGGAGTCCTGGCCTGTACGGTTTTCTTCCTGCGCGGCTCATCTCTATCAGGCGAAGAGGCCTCCGCCCAGACAGAACTTTACGACATCAAGCCCCAACTGTCCCAAGCCTCCGAGACAGAACCTGCCCCAACATCAGAAGCCTCTCAGCCAGAGACTTCCCCGGCAGAATCCGAATACGTGCAGTCCGAACCTGAAACATCAGAAACCCAAATCTCCGATACCACAGAAGCGCCAAAATATTATGCATTTACAACCTTAAACTTCAAAGGCAATCTTCACGTACGCGAAGCCGCCAGCATGAACGCCAAAATCATTGCACGTTTCACCCCCGGTATCAGCGGCTATGTAATTGAGCTTGGCCCTACATGGAGTCTGGTAACCTCCGGAGACATTACAGGATATGTGTTCAATGAATACCTGGAATTCACGGAGATTCCTGAAGAGGAATATCCACTGAGATAACGTAGCCCGGAGAGGGAATGATATTTTTTTCTCCAGGGTACTCGAAGACCGTCGGTACTTAGGCGCTGTCTTTTAGCGCCTTATGTACCGCTACGCTCTTCACGTAGCGCGAGCGTGCCCAGGAGAAAACAATATCATTTCCTCTCCGGGCGGATCTTTCTACAAATTCTTCTCAATAGTCAACACATTACACCCATCCTCATACCGATACTCCACCTTATCCATTGACTGCTTCACCATAAAAATCCCCAATCCCCCAATCTCCCTCTCTCCAGCAGAAAGCGAAATATCCGGATCATCCTTCTCCAAAGGATTATACGGCACCCCCTTATCCCTAAACACCATCCTCCAGCACTTAGGATTCTGGCACACCTCCATCTGTACTACCGCTTCCCCCTCATGTCCCCCATAAGCATAATGTGCAATATTAACATAAACCTCCTCCGCCGCAACCAAAATCTCCGCCTTCACATCTGCCGGGCACTCATTCTCATCCAAATGTCTCTCTATGGTATCCAACACCGTATACAACGTCTCATCACTAGCCTGCAGTTTTAAATCTTCCATCGTTACCCCCTGTCAACATAATCTCACGATATTCCAGTCCTCTGACACTTGCCTTATCATGGGCCGCCACCACAACCGTAATTCCCTGCCTGTGAACCAGTTCAAAAAGCCTCATCACCTCTGTCGATTCCTCCGGCGACAGATTCCCCGTAGGCTCATCCGCCAAGAGAATGGAAGGATAGTTCACCAATGCCCTGGCAAGGCACACCAGCTGTTTTTCCCCTCCGGACAACTGAGAAGGGTACCTTTTATACAGATGGGTAATCCCAAGCAAAGTAAACAGAGAAGAAATAACCGCCCGGTTACTCCTTGTCCCTCCCCCTGCAATCAATCTTGCAATCTCCACATTCTGGTACACCGTCCTCTCCGGCATCAGACGGGCATCCTGAAACACGACCCCCATTTTTCTCCGATAAAACGGCACTTCCCTCTCCTTAAGCTGTCCGATATCCTGGTTCAACACATAGATGGTTCCCGAGGTAATCTCCGTGTCCTTCAAAAGAAGCCGGATAAAGGTACTTTTCCCTGCTCCGCTTTCCCCGGTCAGGAGAACGAATTCCCCTGCCTTAATCTCCACATTGAAATCCTGAAACACATCCTCTTCAGACCCTTCATACCGCTTTGTCACATGCATAAATTCAATCATGATTCCACATTCCGCTATTCAATCGTAAGCATTCCTGCAAATCCGGTCATCTGAAACACCTTCATCACGGCGTCACACACATGAACCAGTTTCATGGAACCGCCTTTGGAATTGGCCGTCTTCTGCCCAATCAAAAGGGCCCGCAGTCCGGCGCTTGATACGTACTCAACCTTCTCCATATTCAGAATCAGCGTCTGGCTTTTCTGAAATGCCTGAAGAATGCTCTGCTGCATCTGGGGGCTGGTATTGGTATCCACCCTTCCCTCAATATCAAGCTGTATTACACCTTCTGTTCTTGTCTCTGAAATTGTCATCTCATACCTCCATACTCACCTGCTATTTTAATCGTATCATTCCGTCCAACTCCTGACTGGAATCCAGGTTTCCCATACCCTGTTCCAGAATACGGGCATTCATATCCAGATAAGAATAGGAATCCAGCTGCCCTGCTTTCTTAAGCCTAATAATATGGAGCCTGGAACGAACCGGCTTAAACTGATCCAGCAGAAACAAAAGCTGTGATTTCTGTACCTCCGTGATGGACTCCTTTACCAGGATGGTCACATCAAAGGCGCTGTTGCCATAGAGCCTTTCAAACTCCGCCATCTGCTCCTTCTCTATATAATCCTCCATCACGTTCCGCTCCAATACCAGGACTTCCTCTCCCAGCACAATCTGGGCAATCCGTTCCAGCGCCGCCTTGGTGCCTTTCATCCTGTTTAACCGATACGCTTCCTTTACCAGAGGCCTTAAAATATCCTCCCCTAAAAAATCATCCCCCACATTGATTCCAAGCCATCTTCCGTACACCGGAAGAAGCCCTGCCGGACAGGTATCCAAATCCAGAATCTGAGGCAGATTCTCGATGTCCTTCTGGAAATCATTGTACACACTGGAAAATACGGACAGATACCGGTGGAAAAATCCGCCTCTCTCCCGGTAGATTTCCGGGAATGTGTTCATAAAATTGTCTCCCTGTAAATCCACCTTCATGTCCGTAATCCGGCATTCTCCCTGCCCCACCAGTTCCAGCACCAGATACAGATACCGCCCCTCCAGGTTATAAAGCAGCACATCTGTCTGATTTACGAATCGAAGGGCATTCACCCGGCGCAGAAATTCCTTTTTGACCGTGATGCCTTCCCGGCTGTCGCAGAGAAACTCATCAATTCTTACAGGCTGTCCGCGGCGATAAAAAGAATCCTCATTCAAGGCCGCCACATACAGATAGCATACCATACTTTCGGAGAAATTTCCTTTAAAGTTCAGCCTGCCCCACTTAGAATCCAAAACCGCGCTGTCTATGGCCTTTATATACAGATAATGCACAGGTTCATCCTTTACGGCAGTCAATCCCCCATCCTTATCCAGCTCAAAACCAGGGTGGTATCCTCTCCGTATGCGGTTTTCTTTTATCGAATAGACCTTTCCTGCCATCCCTTTCTCCACCCTTCCTTGTAATGAATATCCGCGTCTTACGACTGTTCCCTCTAATTACCTATCTCCAGAGCAATCGTTCCGCTATAACACAAACAATTCTCAGCCGGCACAATATCTGCTTCCACCAGCCTTGCCTGCCCGGGATTCTGAGGTATCAGGGACAGTTCATAGATAAATTCCACACAGTCCAGGCTCTCAATCTCATGGAACACCTGCTCAAATTTCAGGATATCCCCAAAATTCCTGTCCGAATGGATATAATCAATCTTTCTGCGAATGGCCTGCTCAATCTGCTCCCGGCTGTTCTCATACTGGCGCTTCACATAAATCGTTCCGTGTACATCAATGGCCGTGTACACCGGAGGCACAATCTGAATCTTGGTAGTCAACAGCCGCTTATCCTCCAGCTGCCTCTCAATGGCCTCTTTATAAGTCTCAGATAACTGGGGAAATTCCTCATCCGTCCCCGGCTTCACTGCGATGCGCACCATATTCCGGTTCTGGTTCATCCAGGCCCTTACCTTGTGGATACACAGCTCCGGCGTCTCCATCACCAGCCGCTCATAGTCCGCCGCCGTCACCGCCGTATAAGGTTTCTTTAAGTCCTGAACAAACCGCTCTTTCACTTCCTCCAACGTCTCCCGGAACGCTCCTCCGGTTCCCTCCCCGGGATTATAAAACTCTATGTATGACGGAAGCCCCAGGCCTTTCAACCGGTTATTGGCCCGGATGTTCCCGGCCTTTCCTCTGGTGACGCTTAAAGTCCCTATATACAAATCAGCGCCAATAAAATCTCCCGCATCCTCAATTACGATTTTCCCCTCATTTTCATAGAGATAATAGGTCAAATCCTCCGGCTCGTAACGGCTGGGCCTTACAAAATCATAGATGTCTTCCCCATCCTCTCCTGTTCTTCTGGCAATGATGCAGAAAGAATCCGCCACAATGTGCTCCTTTGGAAGCTTCATGGTCTGATTGTCATATCCCAGAACCGTCCCAAGATAATATTGCCGCATCATCTCTTCCTTGTAAGCCACTACCTTAACCGCATTTTTCACCTTTTCCGGCCCGTACCCATAGGCCTTCCTGTCAAACTGCCACGTGTGGGTATGGTCCTCCTCTATCCGCTCTCTGTAATACCGCCCGTTTCCTTCCCCTCCATAGGCGGGAAAGTACCGTTTATAAGAAGACCCCTTCCCCTCCTTACAGAACACGGTGATATACCCTTCCTCTAAAAGGTCTCCCAAAAGGCTTACGGAGGATACCCTGTGAAACGTATAGCACGCAGCCATTGTCTCCTTCTGCCACACCTCAAACAGAAATCCTGTGACAGCAGTCAGCTTCGGACGTACGTCATACTCTGCTCTTTCCAGGGTGGCACGAATCACAAAACCGTTGTCCGGCGCCTCCATGCAGGGCACGGCCGGGCTGGCCGGAAGACGCATACGCACCTCGCCGCTTATGAGAAAACATCCTGTGTAATCCTTTACTTTCATTTCCACAAATCCGGCTTCGGTAAAACATTCCCACTTGATGTCCGCAAAGGTATTATTTCCTTTTTTCATAAACGGGTTCCGGTTATAACGGTCCGCCACCGTTACGGAAAAAATCATCTCCTCTCCCGGTCCGGGCAGTCCGTCCATGGTAAACCACAGGCTGTCGCCCCTCCCAGGCTTCTCTCCAAATATATATGCCGGTACTCGAATCTCCTGGTCCAGCAGATAGCTGCAGTCATGCCATCTGTCATCCCGCCTTCCCCAGACGCCAGTCATGTGATAAGGCTTCAGCTCCAGGCTCCGGCCTGTTTCAAAACACAGATCCCCCAGCATAAACTTCTGATTGGCCGGAAGCTTTAAAGGTTCCTCCAGATTCTCTGCAGCCAGAAGCACTCTGGCACACCTTCCTTTCTCCGCCTGAAACCCGGCCAGTTTCAAAAGCTTTTTCTGAATCTCCGGAGTAATCCGGTTGATATCGCTCTGCTGAAGATTCTGAAAAGCCGTCAGATTCTCAAGAATGGTAATTCCCGGATCCGACGGATTATAATTGGTCCACTCATCGGAGTACAAAGGAATCGTAAGAAGCGCTTCCGCTATCATCTCTTCATAAGTCTTATCATTCAGATTCCGACTATTTAACATAAGCACTCCTCTCCTCCGAAATCATAATATTCACCCTGTGCCTGCCGCTCTTGCATATGACAAAGGGGTTCTCCTCCATATCATCCAAATCCATCTCATGGGTTCCCTGCCGGTCCGTAACCTTCACTGTCACTACCATCTTCTTGATTACTGCCTTGCTCTTCAGCACATTCAGCCG
>CAYWRB010000025.1:12065-14827 GCA_964460025.1 uncultured Hungatella sp. | reverse complement strand
AGCAACCACCCCAGCCCCATGTTCCTCTTAGGCTACGCTGCCTCCGGCCTGACCGCTTCCTTTGCCGTCCCGGCCCCCACTGCCGTTCTCCTTTTGTCCCTGTACCTGCCTATCCTCCCGCTGTCTTTTCTCGCCCGCAAAACATATGGTTTTCACCCTCAAAGCAACACAAACAGGCCTGACCGGACGGTTCAGACCTCTTTCGACACCATTATGATGAACTCCTTTGAAATCATGGTAAAAATAGGCGGATACATCATGCTTTTCTCCATCCTGGCCGCCTTCATCCGCCAAACCCCTGCCATCTCCTCTTTTCAAAAAACCTTCTTCCTGGGCTTGGTAGAGATCACCACCGGAATCCAGGCAATCAAGACCACCCTGGACAGCCCCCTTAAAGAACTGCTCCTCACCATATCCGCAACCTTCGGCGGCCTGTCCGGCCTTTTCCAGACCAAAAGCGTCCTGAAAAACCCCGCCCTTTCCATCCGCCATTACACCCTGTGGAAAATCCTGCACACAGCCCTGTCCGCCGTCTGCTTTTTGTGTATCACAACCCTTTACACCCTTTTATCCTGAGGGCGAGCTCCGCCCCTCCAAACATTCCCCGAAACCTGTATCTCAAACAGAACTCTTTCCGGAGCGTACCTCCCGCCGCCCCTCATCACCCAACCTGCGGTCCCTCCTGTCCGCCTCCATCTGTCTGTCCGCCTCCGCTCAGTTCATTCCGATTGGAAGCCACAATATCATAGGTAGACCTAAGGGAAGCAAAGAAACTTTCAAACCTCCCCTGAGATTCATCCATAGTATGAGTAATAATACTCTGCAGACTCCTTAAAATATCATCCGTATACTGAATCGCACTCTGCCTGATATTATTGGCATCATTCACCGCCGCATCCACAATAGCCTGAGCCTGCGCATTGGCATCCTCCACAATCTGATTGGCCGCGCTGTATGCCCGCTGCATAATCTCATGCTCATTCACCAACTCATTGGTCTGAACCGTAGCCTCCTGAATCAAAGCATCTGCCTGGGTCTTCGCCTCATTGATAATGGCATCCTGATTGCTGATAATCTTCTGATACTGCTTAATCTCATCCGGGACCCGAAGCCTAAGCTCCACCAGAAGTTCCTCCAGTTCCTCCTTATTCACCAGAATCTTTGTATTGGATAAAGGCTGAAACTTACAGCCGTCAATATACTCTTCAATCTCATTAATCAACTGTTCAATCCTGCTCATACTATGTATCCTCCTTACTTCCTTCTCTCTTTCAAAACCATTTTCTCCTTTATTCTTTCAGCAATCTCCGGATGGACAAATGCACGGATATCCCCGTGATACTCCGCTATCTCCTTCACAATACTTGAACTCAAATAAGAATACTTTAAATTCGTAGTCAGAAACACCGTATCAACCTCAGGCGCAATCACACGATTGGTCTGTGAAAGCTGCAGCTCATACTCAAAATCCGTAATCGCCCGAAGCCCTCTGATAATCACCTTCGCCCCACTGGCTCTGACGAAATCCACCAGAAGGCCGTCGAAAGACTGCACCTCCACATTGGAAATATGTCCGGTAACACTCTTCAGCATCTCAACCCGTTCCTCCACGGAAAACAACGGGGTCTTTGAACTGTTATTCAAAACCCCCACAATCAGTTTATCCATAATCCTGGCACTTCTCTCAATAATATCATAGTGCCCCAACGTCACCGGGTCAAAACTTCCGGGATACACCGCAACCGACATATGAACTCCTATTCTGTGTTTCCATCAGCCGGACACTGCCTGCTTTCTTAAAAACACATGCTTATTAGTCTTATATTCTTTATTCCTCACAACCTCAAATCCCAGCCCTGAGACATAAGAAAAATCCGTCTCCAAAGAAGCCTCGACAATCATCACCGTCTCCTCATGCACAAGCCTGGAAACGCTTAGATACTCCAAAACCTGCTTTTCATATTCCCGATTGTAGGGAGGGTCCATAAAAACCGTATCAAAGCAATACTCTTTCCCCTCCAGCCGCCTAAGCCCCGTAACGGCATCACAGGTCATTACCAACGCGGCATCTTCCAAATGGGTCGTCTTCAAATTCTGTCTGATGCATTCCACGGCCTTAGGGTTCTTCTCAATAAACACGGCCCTCGCCGCCCCCCGGCTCAATGCCTCGATTCCGATACCGCCGCTGCCGCTGAAACAATCCAAAAACTGGCTCCCTGCCAGCCTGTCCCGTATCATATTAAATAATGTCTCTTTTATACGATCCGTGGTGGGCCTGGTTTCCAGTCCATCCAACGTCTTAAGCTGCAGCCTTCTGGCGCTTCCCGCTATTACACGCATAAAAATCTCCTTACCGCCATCTCGAAATCTTCTTCGCAAAACACTCCCTGAAAATACGGAGACTTTAATAAGTATAATATGAAATGTGGACGGATACAAGGGATTTTTCTTATAAATTTCTTATATTTTATATTCCATGTTACGGCCCACCATTCCGCTTTCGGACTCATAAGGTAGTCATAAAGAAATGACTTTTTCTCATTTCCCCTTAAATCTGCCAGGCATTTTGGAAATAGATTTTTCAAGTGTTTTCTTAAAATATCACATTTTTTGATTATTTTCCATAACTTTACACTGTTTTTAAAATTATTTTAATGCTATTTTTACAATCGCCCCAAGATTCCTTTTGGTAATAATTGACAAAAGCATCAAAACATGATACAGTATACAAGTCACCTAAGTTGTAGATACATAAAAAGAAA
>CAYWRB010000025.1:2203-12055 GCA_964460025.1 uncultured Hungatella sp. | reverse complement strand
AAATCCTCTTTTGGTAATAATTGACAAATCCGGTGAAACGTGATACAGTATACGAATCAAGCAGATGTTCATTAGGAATACCAAAAAGGAAGGAGTGTTAAGAAATGAAAAAAATGGCAGCAATTGTGTTGTCCATGACCCTTCTCCTGTGCGGATGCGGCGGGAAGAGTGATTCGGCAACCACAGCGGCGGAGACAACAAAAGCCGAAACAACAGCCGCTGAAACGACAGCAGCCGAACCTGCAGGCGACGGAGCTTACAACCCCGGAACCTATACGGCCAGCGCACAGGGAAATAACGGCCCTGTAGAAGTATCCGTAACTTTCAGCGAGGACGCAATCACCGAAATTACAATCGGTGCCCACGGAGAGACCTCAGGCCTCAGTGACCCGGCCTTTGAGAAGATCCCGGCCGCTATCGTTCAGTATCAGAGCCTGGGTGTGGATACCATATCCGGCGCAACCAATACCTCCAACGCCATCCTGGATGCCGTGGCAGACTGTGTTGCCCAGGCAGGCGGCGATGCAGATGCACTGCGTGCCGTAGCTGTTGAGGGTGGCGAAGAAGCAGAGGGCGCAGTCCTGGCAGATTCAGAAATCGATGTGCTGGTAATCGGCGGAGGCGGCGCAGGCCTGTCTGCTGCTCTTTCAGCATCCCAGGAAGGAGCCAGTGTTATCTTAGTAGAGAAACTGTCTGCTTTAGGCGGCAATACGTTCCGCTGCGGAGGTGCTTTTAACAGTGCCGATCCGGAGAGGCAAAAAGATATTCCGATGACAGAGGCCCTTGAGTCTGCCGTAGAGAAGGTTCTGGCCCACGAAGATGTCAGCGAGGAGCATGCTGCTCTGAAGGCAGAAGTCCAGAAACAGTGGGATGATTATAAGGCCTCCGGCAGCACAACACTGTTCGATACACCGGAGTGGCATGCCCTGCAAAGTCTTGATGCCGGTGACTATGAAGGTAATGTGGAACTGGTGCGTACTCTCACCTCCAATACTCTGGATACCTTAAACTGGCTGTCTGACAACGGAGTAGAGTGGACCGACCAGGTCAGCACCGTAGTTGGCGCTCTCTGGAACCGTTCCCACCAGACTCCCAACAACAGCGGTTCCGATATCATAGCAGCCCTGGAAAAGAATGCCACAGACAACGGTGTAGAAATCTATCTTAATTCCAAAGCAGAAGAGCTGATTGTGGAAGACGGACGGGTTGCAGGCGCCGTGATCACCAATTCGGCAGGCGACAAGGTGACCGTCAAGGCGGGAAAAGGCGTTATTATGGCAACCGGCGGCTTCAGCGCCAATGTAGAAATGCGGGTGAAATATAATAAGCAATGGGAAGATATCGGTGAGTCTCTGGCAACCAACAACTCTCCCGGCGCTACCGGCGATGGTATCGTCATGGGCGAAGCAGTGGGAGCCAACCTGGTTGGTATGGGCTGGATTCAGCTGATGCCGCTGAATGGCGTTTCCGGCGGAGGTATTTCCGGTTATGTCAACAGTTCCCTGTATTGTAATAAAGAAGGCAAGCGTTTCGTAGCAGAGGATCAGCGTCGTGACGTGCTGGCAGCAGCAGCCCTTGCCCAGACAGATAAATTGTTCTATATTGTATGTGATCAGAAAGAAGCAGAACTTCGCGGAATGACACCAGAGGCTCTGAGTTATATGGTAGACAACGGTCTGATTTACAGTGGTGAAACCATTGCCGAACTGGCAGAGAACATGGGTGTTCCGGCAGATGCCCTGGAGCAGACGGTCAAAGAGTTTAACGAAGCAGTAAAAGCCGACAAACCGGATGAATTTGGCCGTACAACCTGGGAGAATACCATCGAAACCGGTCCGTTCTATGCACCGTCCTTCTCGCCGGCAGTTCATCATACCATGGGCGGCCTGGAGATCAACGGCAATGCAGAAGTACTGAATACTGATGGCGAAGTAATCCCTGGCTTCTATGCAGCCGGCGAGGTAACCGGAGGAATCCATGGCACCAACCGAGTAGGCGGAAACGCCGTACCGGATGCCCTGTGCTTTGGCAAGATTGCCGGAACCAACGCTGCAAAGAATTAGTTCTGATGCGGATAGAAAAAACGTGTTGTCTGCAACCGAAATCTGCAGTCAGCACGTTTTTTCGTTTTCCTGTCTATTTTGTGTTGTCTGTCTACTGCTGTGGCTCCGCCAAAACATGATTAAACCCCAGCCGCTCAATCTCATCTATAAAATCACATTCAAAATGCATACAGAATACTCTTTTTCTCAAGCCTTCCGGAATCATTTCCGCCAATTCCTCAAGCGGCAGATGGGATTTGTGAGAGGACACCGCTTTAGCCGTATCCTGGAACATTTCCTCTATCCTGCCGTTTAAAAAACCATCCAAGACTTCTTTTGGTATTTCACAGGCATCGCCGCTATAGTAGAAGGTCTTTGACGGCCCCGTGACAATATAGCCATAACAGTCCATATCATCCACGTGCTTTACAGGAACTGCTTCCACCTTGATCTGAGAAACGGTCACTCTCTCACATTTCTTAAACACGTAGGTCTCCCTGCCAATTCCCATTAAATCCAGGAGACTCTGAATGTTATCGTTGGGATGAACAATAATCACCTGTTTACCCAGTATATAATACGAGTAAGAAATCAGCGATCCCAAGCTGCCTACATGATCCGCATGCAAATGGGTAAGGAGAACATAGATGTTCTCATATTTCTCAATCATATTTTTTTCATAAAGCTTCAAATAAACGGATTCGCCGCAATCCAGCAAAAAAAGCTTCCCGCCGTCTTCAAAATATGCACATGTATTTCCCAACAAAGGATTATATGCGGAACCGCAGCCTAAAAAATTTAAAATTTTAATTACCCCCTTATCTGTTTCTCGAAATACTGTTCTTACTATTCTTTGATTCCCGCACTTACAAAGCTGCTCATAAACTGCTTCTGAGCTACAAAGAAGGCCAGCAAAAGAGGGATGATAATGATAAACGCCGCGGCGCAGACATTGGCCCACTGCATATTGGCTTCTTTCGATTTTGCAAAAATAGCAAGCCCTACGGTCAGCGTACGGTTTGACGGAGAATTGGTTACAATCAACGGCCAAAGATAATTGTTCCAATGGTAGCTGACTGAGATCACGGCAAAAGAAAGATACGCCGGTTTTGCACAGGGCATATATACTCTCCAGATGGTCTGCCAGGTGGTAGCCCCGTCGATACGTGCTGCCTCCGCCAAAGCTTTGGGAATGGATTTAAAATGCTGCCGCAAAAGAAAGATAGCCAATGCGCTTCCATAAAACGGCAGCATCATACCGATTTTCGTGTCTACCATCTTAAGTTCAGATAAGGTCATAAAGTTAGGCGTGATCAGAACATCATTGGGAATGATAATCTGCATGAAAATCACCGCAAATACCAGGGCAGAGCCTCTAAAGTCCAGGACTCCCAGGGCGTAAGCCGCCATGGTGGAGGTGACAAACTGCACGGCAAAAGTACAGGCTACCAGAATCAGCGTATTGATGTAATACGTCCCGAAGGGCACCGCATTCCACACGTATTTTATATTATCCAGCGTAAATGATGTGGTTGGAAGCAGCGTCATATGGAAGGAAGGTACGGAAAAAGCCGTTCCAACCAGCCAGATCAGCGGAATTAACCATATCAGTCCCAGAAGCACGGAAAAAGCGGTAATGAAAGCACCTATCGTTTTCTTCTTTTTCACTGTCTCTTCCCTCCTTTAATTGTAATGAATTTTCTTGTCCTGGCTTAAGAACCGGGGCAGCGCCACCACCATCAACAGAAGCAGCATGATTGTCGTCAGAGCGGAAGACACACCATAGTTAAAATTGGTAAAGCCCTGCTGATAGATATAGTATAAAAGCAACGTAGAAGCATTGTTGGGAGCCCCTTCCGTCATGATTACCACATGGTCCACCAGCTTAAAACTGTTGGTCAGGGCAATGGTAGACACAAACAGGAAGGTTGGCGCCAGCAGCGGAAGGGTGATCCTGCGGAATATGGTCCAAGCCCCTGCTCCGTCAATCCGGGCCGCCTCATTGACCTCCTCCGAAATACTCTGGATACCAGACAGGAAAAATACCATCAGATATCCGGCTTCCTTCCAGACATACATGATTGCCATTGCCGGAAGCACCGTCCTTTTGCTGGAAAGAACGTTCATAGGCTTTTTCCCCAGGCTCATCAAAAACTGATCCCAAAGGCCGTTCTTCGCCATATAGATAAACATCCAGATACTTGCAATGGCAATCATCGGCATGATCACCGGATAAAAATAGGTGGTGCGTACCAGCCCGGTCATCCGGCTCTTCCGATTAACAAGGGTTGCCAGAAATAATCCTACCGCCATGCTGGGAATAATCGTAATCAATGCAAAATACAGAGTATTCCCCATGACCTTCCAGAACAAGCCTGACCCAAACAGATTTATGTAATTTTCGAATCCGATCCATTCCGGCTTATCCATGCCCATTCGATACTTTGTAAAACTTAAATAGATACTGCGGAATATGGGCCATACGGTAAAACATGTCATAAATACCAGGGACGGTGCCACCAACAGCCAGCCTATCAGGTCCTTCTTTAATTCTCGCTGTTTTCTTGTATATGTTTTCATACTCACTCCTTCTAAGCGAATCGGAATCCTTACTGATACTCGGCAAGAACCTCTGTCGCCTGCTCCTGCGCCGCCTTCAGCGCCTCTTCAGGAGTCGCATCTCCCACCACTGCCGACTGAATATTATCATTTAAAATTCTCCACATCTCGGCGGCATTATAGGTTGTCAATTCCGGTTTGGCAACGGCAATCTGCTCATAGGCAACCTTTGCCTGAGGCAGCTCCTCATAGTAATTCTTCATCAGATCCGTCTCAAAGCAGCTCTGTCTCGTTGCCACATATCCGGTGTCCAAAGACCACTGTGTCGCACGGTCCGTATCGGTCATAAACCGGATAAACTTCCATGCCGCCTGCACCCGTTCCTCAGAAAGACCGCTGGAAATGTAGAAATTGCCGCCGCCCGTAGGAGCCGCCTGCCGTTTATTTCCAGGCAGGAAACAAGTGCCGAAATCGAACTCCGCATTCTGACTGATATTGGCCATATTGCCGGTGGTATGATAGATCATGGCCACCTCCCCTGCCAGAAACTGTGTGGGAAGATCCGTCCACTGTACGATACCAGGAGCCATAATCTCATACTTATTCTGCAGATCCAGCCAGAACTGAAGCGCTTCAATGTTGCCTGGGGTGTCAAACATTACCTGCTTGCCGTCCTCAGTCATCAGATTTTCTCCGTTCTCACTGTTCTGAAGGCAAAAACCTGTGAAGGCCCACTGTGCGGATCCGGAATTTAAGGGCAGCCCCACTCCGTAACGATTCTCATTTGTCAGCTTCTGTCCGTACTCTACCAGTTCATCCCAGGTTGTAGGCGGTTTCTCCGGATCTAAGCCCACCTCGCGAAACGCATCCTTATTGTAGAACATAACCATGGTACTTCTCTGGAAAGGAATGGAATAAATCTTGCCGTCCACGTAGGAATCCTCCATAAATCCGGGAAGGAAATCCTCTATGTATTCCTTGCCGTCCCCATCCGCCGCAATCAGGTCATCCAACGGCATTGCCATCCCCGTAGAAGCCATGGTAAAACGCTGTGTCGCCAGACTTACAAATACTTCAGGCGGTGTGCCGCCCTGTACGGCTGTCTGAAGTTTTGTCACCGTATCATCATAATTGCCTGTGTAGACCGGCTCCACCTCAATCTCCGGATTCTCCGCATTAAATTCCTTACACATGTCCTCGATCAACTGTGCCGTTGATCCCCCCACATTAACCGGATAATAAAAAGTCAGATGAAGCGTATCTTTGCTGCTTTCACCGCTGCCGGCATTGGCTGCCCCGCCGTCCTTTGTCTCTGCAGAACCTCCTGCCTGACTCTGCTGTGTGCCGCTGCCGCCGCTGTTTCCGCTATTCCCGCAGCCACTTAATGCAACAGTAGAAATCAATAAACCGGCTGCTGTTATTAACGCGATTCTCTTTTTCATGTTTTTCCTCCTTATGGAATATACTTTGAATTTACGGCTCCAAGGACTTCTTTTCACCTCCTCCGCCCTTGTTTTAACCTTTTAATTTTATAAGATTTTTTCTTTATTGTGCCTTTATTATATCACTATTTTATAACGTGTCAATACTTTTTCACAAAAATCACAGGTTATTTTTACAAAAATATTTAAAAATCCCTCTGTATTTTAGAGTATTTTTCTATATTATTCCCGTTTTATGATTTTATATCGTTTTAATTTTGGATTGAGAACAGAATTCGTTCACATGAACAAAGGATTGCCGGATGAATCTGCATCCTGTCGGCAATCCCATTTTACTAATTAAAATATTCGTCTATCATAGATTGAGTCATATCCAGACCTGATTTTATGTCAATTACTCCTGCGCACACATTTTTTACCGTTGTACCCAAAATACTCACAAACTTTTTTTCATCAAAGGGGCGGCCATCCTCCGGCGGAAGCCGGTTGGTCCTGGATATGGAAAAGCAGTCCTTTGACAGTTCCAGCCACGGAAACGCATCCACAATCTCATAGATGCCATAGGTTTTTCCGCAGGGAGAAACACTTCCCAAAGCAGCCATAGCAGAAGATGCCGGATCCTTTGTCAGCCATTTAATGAAGGCCAGTGCATCCTCAGGATATCTGCAGTTTTTAGAAATGCCAAGAGATCCTCCTCCCACAATGGGATTGCCTCCTGGCACGATACCATAACCCACTTTATCAATGATTTTTGAACGGTATCCCAAAATTTCCGAGGCGTAGTTGCTGAACATAATCCCCATGGCCACGTCCCCGTCCGAAAAGTTCTTGGCCGCGTCCGTCCACCATGACAAATTTTTGTGGCTGCTGTACCGTGCGGATTCCAAAAGGCTTTCCATGGCCTCCACACCGGTTTCGTTATTTATCACAATTTTTCCGTTTTCCGAGTACAGATTGGGATGCTTGGCAAAAAACCTGGCCAAAAATTCCGTAGCCGCCACACCCGTATTTCCCAAAATCAAGCTGGTGCCGTACTGAACCTTTGAGAATCCGTTTATACTTTTTGTAAAGAAGCTGGCAATCTGGTTAAACTCCTTAAAATCCCCGGGAACCTTCAAATCCTCCCGAAACATGTCCCAGTAAGCTCTCTTAATGGCCACATCCTCAAACAAATCCCTCCGGTAGAACAAAAGCTGGGCGCTGGGGGTTACGGGCAGACCATAAATCCTGCCGTTAATTTTAGAATACCGGTCTGCCAACGCCGGAATATATCCGCAAAAATTTTCTGAAATCCCTTCATCAATGCTGTCCAGAGGCAGAAGAATCTTTTGGGCAAACCAGGAGAGCCACGTGACATCAATCCTGAAGATATCAAAAATATCAAAACTCTCCGCATTCACAAAGGCTTCGTATATCTCATCATAAGAAAATACGGATATATTGATTTTGGTTCCTGTGGTTTTCTCATATAATTGAGCCACCCCCCGCATAGCCAAAGCCTCCGGCCCCTCCAGAGTCAGTACCCGCAAAATATCCGTTCTTTTTTTCTTCAGATTTATATCATGCCATTTTCGATATCCGTCATTCTCCAAAGTGCAGGCATTCTTTTTTAAAGACTCCCTGCCTGATTTTATAAGCCCCTCCGCCGCCTGCCTTCCCAGAAGATTATAGTTAAGCTCATATTTTCTGTAATTCATCTCCGGAAGGGTAAATACCGGAGACACCGTATAGATCGGAACCGGCCCTACCTGCAGCAAAGAACCTGTCAACTGGTATATTCTTTCGGCAAAGCCAAAATTTGTGGTCACAATGGCATCAACTTTATCATAGATTCCATAAATCTCCAATACTGCATGGGACAACCGCTTAATATCTGTAGAAATGTCGATAATATTGCAGGAATCATCGGAAAAATTCTCAAAAAAAGCTTCCGTCATCTCCCGTTCATTGGAATACTTTCTGCTTCCATGAATAAAGAGAAGGTTGTGATACCCCTTGGAACTTAAATCCTGTGCCAGCTCTTTTCCGCATGTTCCATACTCAAACCCATAATATGCAGCTGGAAACTCCGGCCGCCTCTCTATGAAGCATATTTTCTGAAAGTCGCGGAACAGAAGCTCTCCCTCCTGTCCATCCAGACAGGATATGATGGCCGCTCCCTCCTTCAAAGCTGCTTTCGCCTTCTCGATGGCCGCCCTCTCCTCGTCCGGATGGTCGTTGGGCAGCATCAGCTCCGCAGAGTAACCGTTTTTTTCCGCATACACTTTAAAACTGGTATAAAAGTCTCTGTATTGCTTAAATTGAATGTTCGGAAGAATCACTGCCAGAGAATTGCTGAAGCCTTTCCGCAGCATTTTTGCCTTTTCATTGATCGTAAAGCCCAGTGTCTGCGCCGCCTGCTCTACCAGCCTTATCTTTTCACTGCTCACATTTCCTTTTCGATTAAGTACATTAGATACTGTTCCCTGTGATACGCCTGCTAGTTTTGCCACATCCAATATTGTAGCCATATGTACTCCTCTCATGATTATAACGTTATAAGCCTTTTGTATTTTAGCACTTTTTTTATAACAATTCAACCGCTTTCCGCCAAAAGGCCGGGAACCCATCCGCCTTAGGTTCCCGGCCTCTTCGTCTTCTTTCATCTATCCCGCATACATAAGCCCGTCAAAACATTCACTTTCATTGATTCCGTTGATCTTGGAAAAATAATCCTCTGTCTCAAACAGGATATCACACCGTCTTCCGTCCTCCAATTCCATCTCCACAAAGCTTTTCCCGTCGGTCCTGCGCAGATAGAATTTCGTTCCTGCAGGAAGGGTCTCCTCAACCCTTCTCATCCCTCCGTCCGCATACATCTGAACCGGAAGCTCCATCTTGGAAGTAATTGCATATTCTCCCCATCCCCTGTCATAGTTGATGATGGTATACACGCTGTCCAACGCCTCCGGTATCCCGTTTTCTCCCACCTGATAACGCCGAAAGGCAGTATAGGTTCCCAGAATATTCATGCGGGTATACAGCACAAAATTCTCAGGGTTGTCCACCAGATGCCCTCCGATATAATCGTTGGTATAATCCACATATACCGCCGCTCCCTGATTCAAGTCAAACACATGGATACTGCGCCAGTCATTGTCCTCCAGCGATTCGGCATAGAACCATGCCCTTCCGTCCGGCCTCTGAACAAGATAGGCATCTTCGATCCATCCGTACACTTCTTTTTCTGTCGTCTGCTGCCCCCACTGAACGGAAATCACGCTGCTGAAATCCATCTCTCTTTTCTGTACCGTATAGGAAAAACTCTCTTCCTGCCCGTCTCCGTTCACATCCAGAAAAAACGTTTCCCCTTCCTGTACCTTCTTCATCATTCCTTTCACGGCAGGAAAATACGTTCCTTTCAAAAGCTTTTCCTCTCCCGCAGACGGAATCTCTACCATAAACGCTCCGGATGAATAGGGCCCCAGCACATACTGATTAAAGTACAGGACCACTCCTTCTCTGTCCATAGACCACTCTAACGGATCGGTCCCTACAGAATTCCCATAAAACATATCCTTTAACGTATCCTGATAATCCGGGAAAAATGCCTCCTGGCCGTATTCCCGCTCCAGCCAGGCTTTGGTATACTCATATACCTTATCATAATCCTCTGCCACATCTTTAAGAGAAAGGAGTTTTCCGCTTGCAGGGTCAAAATTCACTCCGCTGACATAATGACTGCCATGAGCGCCTCCCAGATAGCTTTCCTCTCCGTTGGTAAAACTTACTGCCAGACTGTCCGCCCGGGCCAAATCTATGGTCCTGGA
>CAYWRB010000025.1:0-2193 GCA_964460025.1 uncultured Hungatella sp. | reverse complement strand
AAATCTCATACTCTGCAAATCCGGTTCTGTTATACTGCTCTCTGGCCTGGGGAAGAAACTCATCATAAATAGCTTTCACTTCATTCCAGTTCTTGGCATTGTATTCATCTAATACTGCCTGAAAGGACTCATAACCCTCATCCAAAATCTGCAGCTTGGAACTGCTTGCCTGGATCATCAGGCTTCCTTCCAGCCATTCACTATCATACTCTCCGGAAATGTCCAGGTTAATAGGTTCCGGCGCCTCAGCCTCAGCTTCATCCGGTTCCTCCTCATCCTTCTCCCTATCCTGCTGTTCCCGCGTCTCGTCTTCTTGCTCCTCACGGTCTTCCTCATCCTGGTCTCTTTCCCTGTCCTGCTCTTCCTTCCTGGTATCCTCCTGGTCATCGAAAGAGCCGCTCTTGTGACATCCGGCCAGCGCCAGCACAATCATCAACAGCACACACAAGATTCTTTTCTTCCTCATTCTCCCTGTTCCTTTCTGTCTCTTTACCGTAAGTCTAGTACTAGTCCGTCAGCAGATACTCGTATGCGTTCACCAGCTCATAAGCCCGAAGCCTGGTGGATTCCGCCAGAGACGCCGTATACTCCACACTTTCCTGTGCATCGTCCGAAGAGGCCTTGGCTGCTTCGGACGCCAGCCGGTCCCTCTCCTTCATCCACTGTCTCTCCTCCTCCACCAGTTCCCCTGCCTGCTTCTCATCCAGACGGCTTAAAATCTCATCATAAACAACATTTAACTCGTTATCCCACAGCTTCAGTTCGCCGGACACGGAATTCTGAGTCTGGGAATTGGAGTTTAGATTGGTACCGGAAGACGCCTGGCTCTCCCTGCTTTTCCGGATCTGTACATCAAGCTCCGTCAGACGATTCCGATAATAAGAAGGCTTCTCTGTCTCGTCTTTCTGACTGTCACTCTGGGAAGCATTGGTCTCCAGGGGCGAAATAAGAACCGACGCCTCTACATTTACCTCCAAAGAATCCTCCGTATCCGCGCTGAAAGCTGCTACCTCCGAATCTCCGGCTGCTCCCGCTGCCGGATCCGCTCCGTCTGCCCCGGACACCGAAAGTTTTTTTTGCTCATCATGACCAGCCATTGGCCCGGTCCCCTTGTCGCTTTCCCCGGATGCCAGCGCCATCCCTTCATCCGATGAAACCTGGCCGCTGCCTTCTGCTGCATCCGCAGCTCCGGCCTCCAAAACCAGTTCCTTCCGGCTCTGTCTCTCCTGCTGATTCAGATCCGGCTCTCCCCCGGACCTGTCTCTCTCCGGCCTTTCCTCTCCGGCCGTGCCTGACAAACCTCCTAAGGAAGCCCCCCCATCTGCACTCAGGAGGGCTTCCTCATCTTCCTTCATCACTGAGGATGCTGTTTTCTTATCCGTACCTGTCTCCGAAGAACTTCCCAAAAAATAACTGGTACATGTGGTTATGGTAACTCCTACTGCAATGATCAGCAGCAGAGTATAAAAAGACTTATTCTTCATATGCCACGTCCTTGTCACAGTTTTGACATTTTCTCTGACTTCATACAAGATTACCATAACACAATCACTTTAAAAATGGAATAGCCATGAAGAATTAGTAATATTTTGTAAGATTTAATTAATCTTTTCCCGAAGGCGCCTTATACGCCCTCATCATCCAGAAGTTCTTCCCCGTCTGCCGCTGTGGTAGCCAGACGGTCACACCGTTCGTTTTCCGGGTGGCCGGCATGTCCCTTCACCCAGTGGAAGGTCACCTGATGCCTCTCCATCGCCTTTAGCATCCGCTTCCACAGGTCAATGTTCTTTACCGGCCCGCTTTTGCCCCGTTTCCAGTCATTTTTCACCCAATTGTCAATCCATCCCTGATTAAATGCATCCGTCAGATACTTGGAGTCTGAATACAACTCCACCTGGCAGGAACGGTTCAACGCTTCCAGCCCCACGATAGCCGCCATAAGTTCCATCCGGTTGTTGGTGGTTCTCCTGTATCCGGCCGACAGCTCCTTCTCGTGAAGAACTCCCTTCAGATCTACATACTGAAGCACAACCCCATACCCTCCCGGGCCATCCGGGTTCCCTCTGGCAGAGCCATCCGTAAAAATCCGCACCGTTCCCATAAAACGCTCTCCTTATCTGTCCCACTTATCACAGAGGGCATGGATCTGATCCGCAAATTTTGCCAGATCCTTGTTGGCTCCGCCTTCATTGT
>CAYWRB010000024.1:1309-14850 GCA_964460025.1 uncultured Hungatella sp. | reverse complement strand
TACCTGCTCAACAAAACGCACCTTTGATATGTCCCAGTATCTCCTGTATACAAATTCCTTGTCCCCGTTCAGGTTCAGCTGGTACATCCGGAACGTAACCGGAAAATCCTTTGGCTGCCACTGTTCTTCATAGGAATATTGATATGTCATCCCCAGCCGCTTCATCACCTGGCCGCTGCGGATATTCCTGACATCGTGGGTGGCCGTCACATAGGGCAGCTTATCCCTTGTAAGCTGCCGGATTACCCCCTGCCCAGCTTCCGTCGTAATCCCTTTATGCCAAAACTCCTTCCTGAGTCCATAGCCGAAATCATGGCTGTCTTCCATACTGACATTGACATAGCCGATGGGAAAATCATCCGTTTTCAGACAAACCGCATACTTGTAGGCCCGAGGCTGCTTATAGGCTTTCTCATATCGTTCCTCAAAAAAACGCCTTGCCTCATCCATACTTTTCAGAGGAAACCACGGCAGGTAGGTGTTGACCTCCTCATCCTTAAAGATGAAAAACAATGCCTCCAAATCCTGCTTGGCAAATGGTCTTAACCGCAACCGTTCCGTTTCTATAATAGGGGTATTCATAGTATCCAAACTGCTTTTCCTCCCTGTTTCCGTTATCCGTTTTCTTCCAGTCCATACTCCTTATAAAGGCGTTGCCTCGTCCTTTCATCTTCCGAGACAAGCTTTATATCATCAAACCGTTTATCAGCAAGAAGACGCTTTACCAATTCAGCCAAAAGCTGCTCACCCTCTATCTTTCCTTCTATCTTTCCCTCTGCCATTCCTTTTGCTCTACCTTCCTCCATCCCCTTTTTTCTTCCTTCTTCCATGCCTTTCGTCATGGCCTCCTCCCGAACATAATCCTCTCTGGCCATCTCATCTCTCACCTTTTTTTGATATGCCTCATAGATTAAACGGATGGGATTATTCATACTCATTCTCCGCAATTCCTGGATTGCCTCTAAAATTCCCGGATTTTTTGTCTTAATCATATTTAAATCCTCCTCATTTTCCACATTGAAAAATCGTATCCAGTCTTCCACTTCTCCCCGGCCTGTCAATTCCTTTTTCAATTCTATCACATGCAGTTCTAAAATATCCGAAAACTCATATCCCTCCTCGTCTCTCAAACGATACACACTATGATACGTTTTCCGGTCTGTCAGATTAAAGTCCAGAATACTGATTCCCACACATTTTTTCAGCCGCTCATATTTTCCGCCTGAAATCAAATCCTCTGTGTACAGCCTTGACAGATAAAACAGCTGCCTTTTATCCCAATTTTTAACTACCTTTATCTGCAATTCAATATTTATTTTCTGCCTCCCATTCAGTTCCAAAACAATGTCCAAAATACCCATCTTCTGTTTCCAATATCTTCTCCACAAAAATGTATTTTTAAGTTCTATGGAGCAGATATCTTCCAAGGAAATTTTAAGAACATCGCTGATAAAATATTTCCGTATCACCTCATTGCGAAACATTCTTTTTAAAAAATCGTCATATTTTGGTGAAATAATCATCCATTTCTCCTTTTATTATACGTACTTCTTCAATACAACTCAAGCTTCTTTTTACTCTTTTTTGAAATCTCTGCAGAACCTGCAATGACTGGTCAAATAGATATCCAGGAAAAGACCTTCCCGATTTATGAAATTACTATAACAAAATTTATTTGAAAACACAAGTACTTTTTTATAATTGTTTCATCCGCATAACGGGCAGGGTGCGGGCTCCAAGCCCGCCCTTCCAGCGCCTTAAGGCGCTGACCTTCTCCCAGCCTTTTATATACTGACCTGAAATGATTTTTTCCTGATTTATACTTCACATTTGTGTACCTGTCAACGCTTATCTATAATTTTATCAATCAGCCCAAAGTCAACCGCTTCTCCGGCCGACATATAATTGTCACGCTCTGTAGCAAGTGCGATTTCTTCCATACTTTTTCTCGTATTCCGAGCCAGGATAGCATTTAAACGCTTTTTGGTCTTTTGAATGTGGTCAGATGTGATTTTTATGTCCGTCGCCTGACCCTGAATGCCTCCGTGAATCGCCGGCTGATGTATCATGATTTCCGAATTGGGGAGAGCCAGGCGTTTCCCACAGGCGCCGCCGGCCAATAAAAAAGCGCCAAAACTGGCAGCAAGGCCGATACAAATGGTTGACACATCACATTTTATATACTGCATGGTGTCATAGATGGCAAAGCCTGCGGTAATGGAACCGCCTGGGCTGTTGATGTAAAACTGAATATCTTTTTGGGGATCCTGGGCCTCCAAAAACAGCATCTGCGCAACCACCAGACTGGCTGCGGCATCGGTCACTTCCTCCCCCAGGAAGACAATCCTGTCTGCTAACAGGCGGGAATAGATGTCGTAGCTTCTCTCCCCTCTTCCGGTCTGCTCTACCACATAAGGAATCAAACTCATGCCGCCATCCTCCCAAACTCCATGATATGTCCGCTGCCCATTTTCTGACAGCCTTCCCGTCTCATAGAAATCCGGCTCTGCCCGGAAACTATGGTTCCGGACAACCGGTACGCCCTGGGAGGGCATGAATATTTCTGTTTAAATGCCAGGGAAAATGCCTGCTGCGAGTGATACCCGGCTTCCATGGCAATCTGGGCGATGGAAATCTCTGTACGGGCCAGCTTCTCGGCTGCCTCCGTAAGCCTGCGGTCCTTCACATACCGATGTATCGTATCTCCCGTCTCTTCCGTAAACACGCGGTTAAGGTGGAACTTGGAATAGCCGGCGAATTCCGCTATATTTTCCAATGTAATCTCCTGCTCCAAATGCTCTTCAATATACGCAAGAACCTTTTCCACCACATCTTTTCTTGAATTCATGCTGTTTTATCACTCCTCTGCTATATGAATACTATTATAGCAGTGTAAGTGGTTCTTGTCTTAATAAAAAGTGCTGTCTTTACTTCATTTTCTGTTTTTATCGCCTTTTATCGTTTACTATCCTTCCCATACTTTTTCAATATCACAACCGTACTGACCACATCCGCCACAGCCATAAGCTGCAGCACATAGTGAATCCCCGGCGGCCTGTTACCGTCTTCCAAATACTTCCGCAGATATTTTATGTAACAGATACCCACACAGCCGCTCTGGAAAACCATGGTGCAGGTATAGATAATGGGAATGGGCACCAGCAGAATCAGAATCCCTCTGGACGCCCCTACCAGGATAAACCACACAAGAACGCTGTATATAAAATTGATGACAAAAAACGGAATAGATTTAAGCTTCAGCAGCTTCCACCCCAAAAACAATTTCTCCCACTGTCCCTTCCTGTATACCGCCACCGCCAACCCGGCGCAGACCCATCCGATTACCTGAACGGCAACAGTCTCCAGACAGTAAAGCAAAAGCAAACCGATTCCCACCCCATTCCATCCCTCGTCGATACAGGAAATCACAATTCCCACAGGAACGGCGATGCTGAAAACCAGATGCACATACATGGCCCAAAGAAACACCTTTGCTGATTTCACAAATCTTCACCCTCTTTTCACAAATGAGCACACAAAGTCTTTCCGTTTTCAGCTTAACACAAAGAGGCCTTTTCATCAAGTCAAAGGCCCGCCCCTTTTTATCACCGCCCGGACCCTGTCATCCGCATTTTCCAGCGTCACCTCCAATCCGTGGAGCTGCAGAATCTTCTTTGTCAAAAACAGCCCCATTCCCATATGTCCGTCTTTTCTGTTCCGGCTTTTATCCCTGCTGTAAAACAATTCAAAGGCACGGTCAATTTCCTCTCCGCTTATGGAATCTTTAGTGTTCTCAATGACGAGGCAATCCTTCTCTGCCCTCACCTCAATCCTGCCGCCATCCACATTGTAATCCACCGCATTGCACAACAGATTCCAAATGGCCTTGGAAAGATACTCCCTGTCCCCTTTCACCTGGAATTCCCCCGACGCCGGAATCTGCACCTGCAGATTTTTCTCCTGAATCATGGGTTTAGACCGCCTGACCTGCTCCCTCACCAATTCCATCAAATCCACATCCTCATTTTCAAGAACCAGCTGTCCCGAATCCAGCTTCGACACCTCAATCATCTTCACCACCAGACGGTCCATCTCCTCAGTCTGGCCGATAATCTGAGACAGATAATACTCCCGTTTCTCCTCCATGTTATGTTCCATCAGATTCTCCGCAAAATTCCGGATGACGCCCAAAGGCGTTTTCAGCTCATGGGCTATGGCATTGGTAAAGTCTCTCCTGGCCTCCTCCAAAGCCTCCTGCCTTTCATATACCTTCTCAAAGGCCCAGATGATTTTTGCCATACACACACCAGCCAGCACCAGCCCTGCCAGATATACATACTTCATGTAATCTGCTGCCGCTGCCCACGGACTGCTTTCCATGCGAATCTCCATATAAGAAAACGGCTCCCCGGTCATTCCCACCTGCAGCTTATATTTTCCTCTGTAATACCATCCATCTGAGTCCACCACCAGGGGAGGCTGGTCAATCACTCCTTCCCAGGAAAACTCCCCTTGTTCCGGGAAATTCCGAAGATACCCGCTTCTGCTCCATCGTTTCCAGCCGTCATAAGAGCCCATATAGAAGCCTAAAAAAGGAAGAGAGAGATAAGTGCTGGTGACCCGTTGGCTTTCCAGGGTCGCTCTGTCAATCTCCGGATTCACCCACTGCCATACAATCTGGCTGTCTGTCTCATAAAATTCCTTTATCTGTTCTGTCATCTCCTCCCCTGACTCATAGTCAATCATCACATTCATCTCGTGGCTATGGTAGCCGCCACTGAGCGGGTCCTCATAATCCCACCCTTCTGTCCCATCCGGCCCCAGCTCTGACTCCTCTGTCCATCCAATCCTTTGAACATAAATCCCCCACAGCCGGCTTCCGTCTCCAGGGGAGGTTCTGATGGAAAACCGGTACTCTCCCGGATAATCCGGACTTTGATTCTTGATATTCTCCCACCAATAACCTGCCAATTCCTCCTTCTCATCCTGAGAAAGATAGTCATCCAGGCCATAAGAAGCATAGTCCCTCAGCTTTTCTCCCTCCAGCCACACCGAGTTCCCGCCAATCTCATCCCTGGTCCGGGCAATGAGACGCTTTTCCTTATCATAAAATCCTAAAGAAATCTGCAAGTCTTTACTGCCTGTCCTCCAAAGATACTCATTGGCCAAGGACTGGTAAAAATCTCTTCGCAGCTCCTCACTTTTCCAGCCCTCCTCCTCCTGGGCAAACTCCCGCTCCGAAGCCTTTTGAAGAATATACACCGTATTCTCCTCAAATCTTCTGGCATAATCCTCCGTAAATTTCTCCTTCACCAGCCAGGTTGCCAGCCCCATGGTCAGGACATACACTGCTAAAAATCCGGCCGCCACCGGCCGCCAAACATGTTTCCTTTTCTTCTTCCTTTTCATTCTTCCACCTCCAGCCGATACCCGGATTTGCGCACAGTCCGAATGACACAGCCGCAAACACCTATGGCCTTCCGCAGCTTTTTGATGTGATTGTCAACCACCCTCTCATTTCCGTCAAAATCATATCCCCAGAAGCGGATTAAAAACTGCTCCCTGCTAAAGATTCTTCCTGGATTTTCCAGAAAAAATACAAGGATTTCATACTCCTTAGGCGGAAGAGACAGCGGCCGGCCATTGTTCCACACCTGGCGGCTTCTCACATCTACTTTAAGTTTTCCTGCCTCCAGAAGGCTTCTCTCTCCTCCTGCCCTTCCCTGGGCTCTCCCTGTCAGCGCCATGGCCTTTGCATACAACACCGGAAGAGAGAAGGGCTTGGTCACATAGTCGTCCGCCCCAAGAGAATAGCCGTTTAGCTTATCCTCCTCCAGCACCCGGGCCGTGATAAAGATAATGGGCACATCGCTTTCTCTCCTTATCCTCCGGCACAGGGAAAATCCGTCCATCCCGGGCATCATCACATCCAAAAGAATCAGGTGGAATCCTTCCGTTTCCAGAATCTCCAGTGCTTTCCTCCCGTCTTCCTTTATCGTTACCTTCCATCCCTTTCCGGTAAAATAATCGGCGGCAGCCTCCGCCATTAAGGGGTCATCCTCCACAATCAGAAGTCTCTGTTCCATTTGCGCTCTCCGTTATCGGTATTTTGATGGTTTTACTTTACCACTCCAATATATCCTTTTTGTATCCTTTTGTAAAATAAAAACGAAGGACCTGCCATAAACATCAGGCACTCCTCCGTTTTATGATTTGTTTTTTATACTCTTACAATATCTCTCTGGTTTTCAGAGTCTCCCTACAGAGCCTTCTCCCTGTAGGAGTCGCTGCCAGCCCTCCCTCTGCCGTTTCCTTCAACGCCACAGGCATGGTATCCCCCACTGCCTTCATTGCCATAATCACTTCATCTGCCGGGATGGCACTTTCAATTCCAGCCAAAGCAAGCTCCGCAGCCATAAATGCTGTTGCTGTTCCTGAGGCATTTCGCTTAATACAAGGAATCTCTACCAGTCCGGCAACCGGGTCGCACACCAGCCCTAACACAGATTTCAGAGCAATGGCCGCTGCCTGAACAACCTGATGGGGAATGCCGCCTTTCAGTTCTGTCAGCGCTGCCGCCGCCATAGCAGATGCCGCACCGCACTCTGCCTGGCAGCCTCCTTGAGCTCCGGCAATACTTGCCTTCTTGGCAATCACCATTCCCACTGCAGATGCCGTAAACATTCCCCGGACACAGTTCTCTTCCGAAATATGTCTCTCCAGTTCCATAGTCACAAGTGCCGCCGGCAGAATTCCGCAGCTTCCGGCAGTGGGAGCCGCCACGATTCTGCCCATAGATGCGTTCCATCCGCTGACAGACAGAGCCCTTGCAAGAGCCGCTGGCAAAATTCCCCCTGAAAGAGTCTCACCAGACCGAATATAATTCCACATCCGGTATCCGTCCTTTCCCGTAAGGCCGCTGGCTGACACCACATGCTCTCCGGAGCCCCGCTCTGCTGCTTCCTTCATAATAAGATAATGATGCCTCATCTCTTCCAGCACAGCCTCCGGCGCACACTCTTTCTTTTCGGCCTGCCACCGAATAACCACATCGGATATTCTTTTTCCTTCTCTCTGTGCCTCATGTTCCAACTCTTCCAGAGAATCTATTTGAATCATATTTCCTCCATTCTATCCGCCGGTGCCTTTGTCCCTCATGTTGCTTTCCCTCATCCTTACACTGTATCCAAAAGCGTGGTGTCCAGTACTGCCGGTATCTCTTTGAGCCGCTTTAAAATCGGCTTTTTCGGCATTCCGTCCATCTCTATGGTCATAACCGCTACACCGCCTTTATAGTTTCTCGCCAGATGAAAATTGCTGATATTCACATGATTCCTGCTGATCTCCTCTGCCACGGCAGCAATTACCCCCGGCGTATCTTTGTGAAGTACAATCAGGGTGGGGGACTGACAGGAAAATGATACCTCCATATGATTGATTTCCATCACCATCACATTTCCGCCTCCCACACTGGCTCCCTTCATCACCGCCGTACGGCCGTTTTTTCCTGACAGGCTTATAAGAACCGTATTGGGATGGCCGCCATCCTCCTGCTCCTCTATAAATGTAATATGCACGTCCTTTTGCACCGCAATCTCCAAACTGTTTCTCAGCCGTGTGTCGTCTGGCGGCAGACCCAGAATTCCGGCTGCCAATGCCTTATCTGTTCCATGGCCTCTGTAAGTTTTTGCGAAACTGCCATACAGATGAATCCGAGCCTCCTTTACCGGTTCCCCCAACAGTGCCAGACCAATCCGGCCGAGACGGGCAGCTCCCGCCGTATGGCTGGACGAAGGTCCAATCATCACCGGGCCAATAATATCAAAAACATCCATCTGACTTACCCCTTCTTTGTTTTGCTTTTGGGTATCATCTTGATAATTCCCTTTTTATACAAAATCAGAGCACTGACAGCGGTCAAGGCCATGCATACCAGAACTACAAATCCTTCCTTTCCGCTTAAAGGCATAAAAAAGTTTACTGCAAACACTACAATCAGCGGAAAAATCATGGAATAACTCTTTCCCTTTGCTATATATTCCCCGCAGTCATCATTGACGAAGCTTAAAAAGATACCGCCGAACAGCGCCGGAAGAAGATAACGGGTAGCCACCTGCACCGGCTGGCTGGTCAGCACCGGGCGGAGAGGCACAAGGAGAATCACACCGATGACAATTATGACTGTTGTAACAATGGAAGATACCGCCACCCCGATGGTAGCAATAACATCTCCCTCCTCTGTTCCCTGTGAGGTTTCGGTCATGGCCTGTGCATTCACCACCACAGGAATTTTTAAGTTCATAACATTGCCTGTCAAAAAGGTAAGATAGGCAGAAGAACCGAGAATAGGCGTATAGCTTAGTACCTCCGCCAGATTCGTAGGAAGAAAGACGGCCAATAAACCGCTTCCTACGGAAAGCACCTCGCCCACGCTGCCAGGCCAGACATGGTAAGCCTGACAGATTACTGCCGGAATCCCTAACATAAACCCAATTGCAATAACTACCCCAATACGCCCCAAACGGTGAATACTATTTTCATACGATTTATCCATATTGACTTCCCCCTATTTTATAATCTGTTCCCACAGTAATGAAGATGCCATTCCCAAAATCAGAGTATCAGCCATTACAAAATTTCTCAGCCACAGACACCGAAACTTCTTTATTATTTTCATATGGATAATCACAATGATGCAGGAAGTTACAAGAACTGCCAAGTAAATCGGCCCCTTTGTAATCTGAATTGGCACAAATGCTTCAATGATTGCCAGAGATAATACGCCTGTCAGCAGCGCGCCTGTCTCTCCGTTTCTCTTCTTTGCATTCTGAAGACCTGACTGCACCCGTTTTCCGAATAGCAGCACTCCAACGATTCCTCCCAAAATACAGATACTCATGACAAACATAACGGTTCCCACAATTGACGGGTCTCCTGTCTCGTTCAATGCCGCGATGGATGTGTACCCGGCTCCTGTAGCCACCATATCGGCAGCCATCAGTTCATATGTAACCGAGCCTACAACCGAGAGGCGAAACCAGGACCACGGAACTCCCAGAACCGTTGCAAGGCTGAACAGACCAATAACAATAGAAAAAGACGGCACAACAGAGTAAATAGCAGAAGATGTAATGGCTGTCTTCAATTTTTCCTTTGTAAGACCAATTTCCACACCATGTTTGTAAGCTTTCCACAACGTCAGTACGCTAAAGAGTATAATATAGCAGATTCCCGCAATTACAAGCCCATATAAAAGCGGACTGTTCATAATTTCCTGAAATGTCATATGATTTTCCCCCTTTTTATTCTCCTTCTCCTGGTTTCATCCCATCCGGAATCGGAGAAACGTAAATCCCTCCGGTTTCCTCCAGCAGTTCCTGCTTTGCCTGTTCTGTCAGTCCGGGATTTTCAAAGACCCTGACACATGCCAGAGCAATAGCTTTTGCAACGGCCACACATGCCTTATCTCCGATAGAAGTCCCTACCTGAGCCGTCATCTGCCAGGTATGGGCCACTGTCTCCGGAATTCCCACAGCAGCTGTTATCTGGGCAGTAGGAATCTGATAGCTCACATCCCCCACATCGCTGGAACCCGTCATGATTTTTTCCCGCATGAGAGGAGAATACGGCTGGATAAAGGAATCCAAAGGCTGCATCTGAAACTGCTCTTTAGAAACACCGTTCCTCTTAGCCCCCTGGGCAATCACTCTCTCCTG
This sequence comes from uncultured Hungatella sp., assembly GCA_964460025.1. Lineage (GTDB taxonomy): Bacteria > Bacillota > Clostridia > Lachnospirales > Lachnospiraceae > UBA3402. The sequence continues at coordinate 5,134 of CAYWRB010000024.1, read as the reverse complement.
CTGTTCTTTTGGCATTGCCTGGAGAAACTTTCTGGCAATAGCATACTCCTGTTCTTCAAATGCAGGAGCACCCACTTCTACAAATGCATCCGAAAGTAATTTGGAAGCCGTAGGATTGGGAATGGTGTCACTCATCCCTCCAAGAACTTTTATCTCCACCTTAGTCTCTGTCATCAAGGCGGCTCCCTGAGCAATCTTCTTGATTCTTTCCAGAATCTCTCCGCTTTGTTTCAATTTAGGTGCACGGATAAAATACAGAAGAGCCCCATGCTCTGGCACCACATTGGGAGCTTTTCCGCCGCTGTCCAAATATGCATAATGAATTCTGGCATCAGAAATCACATGTTCCCTTAAGTAGTTAACGCCCACATTCATAAGCTCACAGGCATCCAGCGCGCTGCGTCCCAATTCCGGAGCCGCGCCTGCATGAGATGTCTTCCCCCAAAAATCAAACCGCACCTTATAGTAGGCCACTGTTCTTACGGACATGGATGCATTTCTGTCCATAGGATGCCATCCAAATGCCATATCCACATGTTCAAAACAATGGGCCTTCACCATAAAAGCCTTACCAAACCCCATTTCTTCCGCAGGACATCCGTATAATTCAACCGTACCGGAAATCTTCTTCTGTTTCAGATAGTCCTTTACAGCCACAGCCGCCCCAACAGCCCCTGCTCCCAATGCACTGTGTCCGCATCCATGACCGTAATCCTTTCCTGGTAATGGGCAAGGTTCTGCCACCGCAGCCGCCTGGCTCAGTGCAGGAAGAGCGTCATATTCCGCCAAAACAGCGATTACCGGTTTCCCATGACCGTATCTTCCCACAAAAGCCGTAGGAATGCCGGCCAAGCCGGATTCTACTGAAAATTCTTCCTGCTCAAGTATCTCTTTGATTTTTGCAGCACTTTTTTCCTCCTGATAACCAAACTCTGCATAATCCCATATAGCATGATTTAACTCTGCTGTCTGGCCGGCCCTTGCTTCTGCTGCGTCTTTAATAAATTGTACTGTCTCCATGCATACCTCTCCTTCTTCTGTTAAGATAATATTATCTTAACAGAAGAGGGAAAGCTGCAGGAAATATAGATTAATTATGGGTATATATATAAGATTTATAGAAAATCCAATTTCTTTTTTAACAGTTTCAGATATTCCTCTGCAAAAGGTATAAGCCCTCGTTCCAGAGAATAAAGATAACCTAAAGACATATTTTCCTCTCCGAAAGGAATCTGTACCACGTGATGTTTTTGATTGTATTCCGTAGAATGGGGCAAAACAATGCTGTATGCCTTGGAGTTTGCCACCATGGATACCCTGGAAGAAGTGGATTGAACACAGATCAGTTTATCCGGGTTTACCAGTTCCTCCCACGGGAACCAGCTGGCAGTTCTGCCCTGAAGGTCTGCAAATGCCACATAAGGGTACTGTTTCAGCCCTTCCAAATCAAAGGGCTGTTTTTGCAGAAGAGGATGGTCTTCTGCTAATTGTATACAATAGCCCATCCTCTTTAATTTAACAAATTCTACATGAAGGTCCTTACAAAGCCGCTCAAAACGGTAATCCTCCGTTTTCAGATAAACCACCAAATCACAGGAATCCTTATAGAGTTCTTCAACCAGCCTCTGCCCTTCCCCAATATAGCAGGAAAAATGAAGCTGTTTTTCATCTTCATACCGCCGGCATAACTCCCAAAAGGACTCAAAAGCCGGAACGTATCTGGGATAAATCAGCCGGAATGTATTCTTTTCCTCTTCCTGCACCGTACTGGTAATATCTTCAATATCCTTCATAATGGAAGATGCCTTCTGTACCAGCTTTCTTCCGGACGCAGTCAAGCTCATCCCCATAGGCGTTCTCTCAAAAATAGTAATCCCTAATTCCGCCTCCAGTTTTTTTACCGCGTTGCTGATATTGGGCTGGGACAGATACAGATTTTTAGCCGTCTTTGATACGGAACCCGTCCTGGCAATCTCCGATATGTATTGCAGCTGCTGAATTGTCATCGAAATTCTCCATTAATAATTCTCTGCGCTGACCTCAAAATAGCTCTGAGGATGATTGCAGGTAGGACAAACCTCCGGAGCCTTGGTTCCCACAACGATATGCCCGCAGTTGCGGCACTCCCAGACTTTCACTTCGCTCTTGGCAAAAACTTCCGCCGTCTCCACATTTTTCAGAAGGGCACGGTATCTTTCCTCATGGTGCTTCTCAATGGCTGCAACCAGACGGAATTTGGCTGCCAGTTCCGGAAATCCCTCTTCCTCCGCAGTCTTTGCAAAGCCGTCATACATATCGGTCCACTCATAGTTCTCACCGTCTGCCGCTGCCGCCAGATTTTCACTGGTATTTCCGATTCCCTTCAATTCCTTAAACCACATCTTGGCATGCTCTTTCTCATTGTCTGCGGTCTTTAAAAATAAAGAAGAAATCTGCTCATATCCTTCTTTTTTCGCCACGGATGCAAAGTATGTATATTTATTCCTTGCCTGTGACTCCCCTGCAAACGCTGCCTCAAGATTCTTCTCTGTCTGGGTTCCTGCATACTTGTTCATAATGATTACACTCCTTTTATATTGATTTTTAAGCATGTACAATGTTGGTATATTCCGAAATCTCTCTGCTGACAGTACACAAATCCTCCACGGACAAATCGTGTATGTCCCTGTGGCCCGTAATCCTGCCAAAAGTCTTAAGCTCTTCTGCGGAACATTTCAAATAGTTGGCTACCCTCTTTGCCGCCGCCTCTTCGTGAAGCCTTTTCCTCAGCTCCGTGTCCTGGGTAGCCATCCCCACGGGACACATGCCTGTTCCGCAGATTCGGTACTGCTGACAGGCCGCCGCAACCATAGCCGCAGACGCCACCGCAACCGCCTTGGCTCCCATGGCAATGGCCTTGGCAAAATCCGCGGACACCCGAAGCCCGCCTGTTATCACCAGGTCAATATCCGCTCCCGCCTTATCCAGATATTTTCTCGCCCGGTACAGAGCGTAAACCGTAGGAACACTGGTAGAATCCCGGATGATAGCCGGAGATGCGCCGGTAGCGCCGCCTCTTCCGTCAATGGTAATAAAATCCGGTGCTGCAAACACGCAGTACTCCAAATCCTTCTCTATCCTTCCGGCGGCAATCTTAATCCCTATGGGCCGGCCTTCACTGCGGGCACGCAGCTCATCCACCAGCTTCTTCAAATCCTCTTTCTTCGTATTGATTCCCGGGAACTTGGACGGACTTATGACATCCTGTCCCAAAGGCTTGCCCCTCACTGCCGCAATCTCAGGAGTCACCTTACTGCCCGGCAGATGGCCTCCCATCCCCGGCTTCGTCCCCTGCCCAATCTTAATCTCAATAGCATCCGACGTCTTCAGATTCTCATCTGTCACACTGTACAGATTGGGGACATACTCAAATATGTACTTATAGGCGTTCTCCTTCTCCTGAGGCAGAATTCCGCCCTCTCCGCTGCACATGGCGGTTTTCGCTTCTGCGCTGCCTTTCGCCATGGCAATCTTGGTTTCCCTTGAAAGAGCGCCGAAAGACATATGGGAAATGTACACCGGCATGTCAAGAACCATAGGCTTTGCCGCATGGCTGCCAATCACGGTCTTTAAAGAGACCTCCTCATGTTCGTCCAATGGCGGCGGATTCAGCTGGGCTCCCAAAACCAGAATATCATCCCAGCCAGGCATCTTCATCTGGGTTCCCATAGCTTCAATGGCAGTCCTGCCTGTGACAGCCATCTGATGAATTTCCTTCATATAACGGTAATTGCTGTCCGTCTTTCTCGTCTCTGCCGGATAGTCCAGATTCAGCTCTTTCGTCTC
>CAYWRB010000024.1:0-1209 GCA_964460025.1 uncultured Hungatella sp. | reverse complement strand
GTCAGCTCTGAAAATGACTTTCCCTGTTCCTTCTCGTCAAACACATATCCGCAGATACTGCATCTGTATACCATAACCCCTCCTGTTCCCCGCTCTGTCCTCCTTATCTGCGCTCATAGGAAAACCGCGGCCTCTCTTATCATTCTGCCCCTTTTGCAGAATCCTTCCCCTCTTTCTTCCTGCATTGGGGACAAACGTAAAACACCTTCAAATCATAGGACAGAATCCCTTCCCCCAGCTGCTCTTCCAGACGCCCTGTCAAATCTCCGAAAGAAATATCCGATATTTTCCCACAGCTCTTACAGACCAGATGGTCATGCTTTTCAACCGTATCATACCGGTCCGGCTCTCCCTCTATGGATACCTTCCGAATCAAGCCGTCCCTGCACAGTCCGTTCAAATTATTATATACCGTGGCCAGAGCCACCTTGGGTTCTTCCCTTTTCAACTCCAAAAAAATCTGCTCCGCCGTCATATGAGCCTGAGACTCATAAATCAGCTTCCATATCTGTTCTGCATACCGGGTCACGCTCTCACCCTCTTTTTTAGAATTATTCTAATTATAATTCTTTTCATTGCCTTTGTCAACAGCCAAAGGCTTAAAATTAACTCATAGAAGCTGTATAATTTCAAAAATAGGAACAATATGCCTGCTCCAGAAGTCTAAAATCACAACTATTAACAACCAGTCCGGGGTTCTTCGCCAATAAGACCCGTTTATATGTACGTTCAGCTAAATGCCGGATGGTTTCCTGATTTTTGATGCAGTACCGCAATTCCTGAGACAACAGGGCACGGTAAGCGCGATCCGGTTCATCCTCGATTATCCGTACAGAAATCAACTTATCCGGAACAGGAAACATATAGTTAAAACGGAGGGAACTGACGACTTGACCGTTGGCGGCTTTGATAAGAAAATTGTCCGGCTTTTGCTGTTTATAAGATGTAACCGGCACATAATAATTCATTCTGTTGACTTGAAGAACAACACCGCAAAGAAATTTAGGCTTATGCTGTGCGCCATAATCCAGATTGGGAACCCGGCTGAAACCACGTTTTTCCTGTTCCACATTTTTCAGAAAATCCACATACCGTAAATCGACGGTATAAAAATTAAGCTTGTCCATAGCAGCCTTTCTCTAATGGAAAAAGGGACGATATACATCGCCCCCTTTCATTAGAACCACCGTCAAGGCCGTGGCGCACCTG
>CAYWRB010000023.1:0-15287 GCA_964460025.1 uncultured Hungatella sp. | reverse complement strand
TTCTGTAAACATCTGTGCCTGTGGTCAGCACCACATAATTACATGCCTCATAGTCCACATAGAAGAGCGCCTTGACATCATTGATAGAGTTTACTTTTTTCATCCGTATTTTATCCGTAACAAGGTCAACGGTGTTAAACATAAGAGCCCCGTTATATGACATGGTGTTTAACACGGAATCATGAATCTCTGTCAATTTTCCATCGGCATAACAGTACAGGGTTCTTACCGGGTACCCGTTTTTCTCATCCTCCAGTTCCTTTCGAAGTTCTGCATAATGATAATCTGTCAGGCTGTTATCATCTTCCACATAGTCGTAAAGATTTAAAGTGGTTCCATTTTCCATAGAAAAGTAGACTCTTCCGGAAAGGGTGCTCAATATATATACGTCTCTTCCCAACCGCTCAGAATCTCTCTGAAATCCGACTACATATAAAGTCTGGCTGTAATCATCCTCCTCTTTTACATATAAAATATTGTCGAAATCCTCCGCACTGCAGATATAGGAAAAATTGGACGCCAGCTTTATGTCGTTTTCCACATCATTCAGAGATACTCCGTATAAGGTGTATCCGTCATCATAGTCTCCTGTTACATAAGCCACCCGCTTGGAACCATCCGTATAATAATAGTTCACGTCTCTCGCAATTCTGGTTGACTCTTTGCCGTCATAGCAGAACAGGGTACCGTCTCCGTTTGTATAAATGACTGTCCCATCGTCCAAAAATTCGAATCCAATGCTGATATTACTTGCGATTGTTTCAATATATTTATCATTTTTGCTGCTGTCTTCCTTTAACTTTCCATATTCCGCCCTGCAGAGCGTTCCTGTGGCAGTGGAGCTGTCATATTTGGTATAGTAATATATGTATTTCCCATCCGGGCTGAACGCCAGCAAAAAGTTTGAGGCATACTCTGCTCTGCTTGAGGCGACTTCAATACTCTCTCCCTTTTTGACATTGGTTAACAATTCATATTTGCCGTCGGAAAAGTACACATATGCATGATCCTTTTTCCCGGAAAAAGAAGAAACTACTTTAAATCCCAATACTGCCATGACAACAACCACTGCTGCAGCCGCTGCAACGGCGGCAATCAACTTAATATTGCCTTTCTTTTTCGATGGAACCGGCTGTAAATCAACGGATGCCGGCCCTTCCTGAGCCATGGCAGAAGGTCCTCCATCTCCCTCAGGCCGTGTCATGGCATCTGAAATCAGTTCCGTAAGATTTGCGCCGCATGAACCGCAAAATTTGCTGTCATCCGGCAGATTCTCTCCACAATTTGGACAAAACATACTCTTTCCCTCCTGCAGCTGTTTTTGTACTATTCTGACTATGTTTATTCTACAAAATCTTGCTATATTTGTCAATTATTCCCACCTTCTAGTATAACCCGCACTAATTAACCATATGTTTCACGCAGGATAAATTTTCATCCTATAAGGCGGAGGAGGGAGGCGATGCGGTGGCATCGTTGACCGACGACAACGAAAAACGGCCATGACACATCCTCAGATATGCTATGGCCGCTCTGAAATCAGAAGCTGCTTAATGCGCCACTTCCATCCTCACACTCTTCCCTTTTATCTTTGCATTTTTCATGGCCTTCATCACTGTCCTGGCATCCTCACCGGGCACCTCCACAAAGGTGTAGTTATCATACATATCAATGCTTCCCACCATTCTTCCAGGAATTCCGGCTTCGCCTGCAATGGCTCCCAGGATATCTCCCGGTTTCACATTCTGGTTTTTTCCAACATTAACAAACAGACGAACCATATCGCCTCTGGCCCCTCTTCCATCCCTGTCTCTTCCTCCGGGTCTTCCCCCTCGTCCTGTGCGTCCGCGGTCTTTTCTGTCCCACCCGTAGCGATCCAATTCATCTAAAGAGCGTGCCAGCTGCCCGCTCTCCGCAATGTCCTCATTCTCTTCTCCCATAGCCAGCTTTAAAAGGGCGGCCGCCACATCCAGAGACGTATAATCCTCCTCAACCAGCTTCTGCTCAATAATATGAACCATTCTGGTCAGATCCGTATCTGCCAGCATATCTTTCACCTGATCCATAATCTTTTCTGCCTTGATGCTGGTAATATCATCCAAAGACGGAATGGCCTGAGGTATAATCTTGGTCTTGCAGTATCTCTGAATGTCCCGAAGCTTGTAGACTTCCTTCCCCACCACAAAGCTGAATGCGATTCCTTCTTTGCCGGCACGGCCTGTACGTCCGATCCGATGCACATAATATTCGTCATCCTGAGGGATATCATAGTTAAATACCGCTCCCACATCATCCACATCGATTCCCCTGGCCGCCACATCCGTGGCAACTAAAATCTCCGTAGTCCCGTTTCGGAAGCTGTTCATAACACGGTCTCTCTGCTCCTGTTTCAGATCTCCGTGAAGCCCTTCTGCAAAATATCCCCGGCCCTGCAGCTCCTGGACAAGTTCGTCCACCTGTTTTTTCGTATTGCAGAACGCCACCGAAAGCTTGGGGGCATACATATCCAGAAGGCGGCACATAACCTCCACCTTGGTCTTCGGCTTCACTTCATAGTAATACTGAGTCACCTTTGGGACGGTCAGCTCTTTTTTTACCACCTTTACATTTACCGGATTGTCCTGGAATTTCTTGGCAATCTCCTGGATCGCCATAGGCATGGTTGCAGAGAACATAACCGTCTGCCTCTCTTGGGGAAGCTGGCCCAAGATCGTCTCCATATCCTCCAGAAATCCCATGTTCAGCATTTCATCTGCCTCATCCAAAACCACCGTGTGTACGCTGTCACACCGGATGGTTTTCCGCCGCATATGATCCATAACCCGCCCCGGGGTACCGATAATGATCTGAACGCCGCCCTTTAACCCTTTTATCTGACGTACAATATCCTGCCCTCCATATATAGGAAGCACCTTGATTCCATGCATGTATTTTGCCAGCCTGCGAATCTCCTCCGCTACCTGGATCGCCAGTTCTCTTGTAGGGCACAGAACGATGGCCTGAAGCTTTCTGCTGTCACGGTCGATCTTCTGAAGCAGCGGGATTCCAAATGCTGCCGTTTTGCCGGTACCGGTCTGTGCCTGTCCAATCACATCCCTGCCTTCCATCTGCACCGGAATCGCCTGTGCCTGTATAGGCGACATCGCCTCAAACCCCATATCGGTCACTGCCTTAAGGATCCTCTCATCTAACTGTAACTCATCAAATCTAACGGTTTCCATTTAATCGCCTTTCTCACTGTTTACTGCCACAAAAAAACGAGATAATTCAAGATAGAGCTTGAACTCCCCCGTTCTTCGTAGGTCTTTAATATAACAGACCGTTTTCATAATGTCAAGTCAGAATTTACCCAATTAAACCATCAGACCTTAAACCGGTACCCCACACCCCAGATGGTCTCAATATACTGAGGCTTGGCCGTATTAAACTCAATCTTTTCCCGGATTTTCTTGATATGCACGGTCACCGTGGCGATGTCTCCAATAGACTCCATGTCCCATATCTTGCTGAACAGCTCTTCCTTCGTAAAGACATGGTTGGGATTCTGGGCCAGGAACGTAAGAAGGTCAAACTCTTTGGTCGTAAAATTCTTTTCTTCCCCATTTACCCAGACCCGTCTGGCCGTCTTATCAATCTTCAGGCCCCGGATCTCCACAATCTCATTGACAGGCACTCCGCTCCCTATGAGACGGTCATACCGAGCCAGATGTGCCTTTACTCTTGCCACCATCTCGCTGGGGCTAAAGGGCTTGGTAATATAGTCATCCGCCCCAAGGCCCAATCCACGGATCTTGTCGATATCTTCCTTTTTCGCAGACACCATAATAATCGGCGTATTTTTCTTCTCCCGGATCTTTCGGCAGATCTCGAAACCGTCAATACCAGGAAGCATCAGATCCAGAATAAACAAATCATATTCTTCATCCAGCGCCTTTTTAAGTCCGCTGTCGCCTTCATTCTCTATCTCCACTTCGAAGCCGCTTAACTCCAGATAATCCTTCTCCAGCTCCGCAATGCTCTCTTCATCTTCAACGATCAGTATTCTCTTCATCACGTATAACCTCCTGGTATTTTCTCAACACAAAATGAATCTCCGTACCAATCCCTACCTTGCTGGTGGCCCATATTTTGCCTCCATGATCCTCAATAATCTTGCGGACAATGGACAGGCCGATGCCGCTTCCTCCTTTCGACGAATTCCTGGAGGAATCCGTACGATAGAACCGGTCAAATATATTGGGCAGGTCCTTGGCTGCAATTCCTTTTCCGTTATCCTCAATCTCCACCTGGATAAAATCTCCCACATCCTTGATGCGAATGTTGATGAGCCCCTTCTTTTTATCCAGATATTTCACGGAATTGCTGATAATGTTGTTGATCACCCGCTTCATCTGCTCTGCGTCTGCGATGACCACCACTTCCTCATCTACATAATTGAAATATCCCAGCTCAATATTATTGGCATCCAGGTCCAGGCTTACCTCCTCCACGCAGTCTTTGAAATAGCCGGCTACATTAATCTTGGTGAACGTATAGGGAATCTTGTGAGCGTCAATCTTTGAGTAAAATGTAAGTTCGTCAATAAGACGGTCCATATCATTGGCTTTATTATAGATGGTCCGGATATATTTATCCAGCTTTTCCGGCGAGGCGGCCACACCGTCCATGATCCCTTCCACATATCCTTTAATAGCCGTGATAGGCGTCTTCAGATCATGGGAAATATTGCTGATCAGTTCCTTGCTCTCCTTGTCATACTGAACCTTTTCTTCCGTTGACTCCTTAAGGCGGATCCGCATCTCCTCAAAATCCTGACACAGCTGTCCAATCTCGTCGTCATAATCCACATCCAGGGCAAAATCCAGATTTCCGTTTTTAATCTCATGTGTGGCTTTCTGAAGCTGGCTTAAAGGCTGTAAAAGAGACTTATAGACCCATCCGATCAATGCGGCTCCCACCAGCAGAAGAATCAGGATTCCGGCAAATATAATCTCCGCCATCATGGACTTTACCTCCGGAATAAAGTCGCCAAAGCCGGATACAATGAACACGCTTCCCTCAGCCCCGTCGCTGAACTCAAAATCCTCCTGCTTTACCAGGTGCTGGGTCTCCCCATCCAGATAGATTCCGCCCTCAAAGGAACCCTCGATCTCTCCGTAAGCCGGAAGACGGTCATACAGTTCTTCCGCCGGCTCCTCCATACCGGTATATAAAATCTCACCGTTCTTCCGCACGATCAGATATGCATATTTCCCCTTTAATGCTCCGTTTACGGTGTCCAGAAATTCTCTGTCTGCAAACCGGTCAGGGTCCGTGCGGATTATTTTACGGATCTCCTCCTGGCTGCTTTTCGTCAGGCGGTTAAACACCTGTACGGAGTTGCTGGACAGCAGGTCCAACTGCTCTGACAATCCATAAGCCTTGCGGAAGGAATTCATCTGGTATTGGCTAAGCCCCCAGAAGGCAAGGTATATGAGCACCATCGGCAAAACCGTAACGGTCAGAAATGCCATTGTCAGGCGAGTCTTAATCTTCACAACCTGTGCCTCCTTTCCTGTCTCTAAAAGATTACGTAACCTATGTGGGATGCACACGGTTCGCCTGGGAGCTTGTCCTCCCTTCGGTCGGACGCGAACCGGCGCTGGTATAATCTCTATCGAGATTATACCATACTTACGGACAGGCATTTATAAAATCATTCTAAATTTTCAAATAGGCTCTAAAGCATTTTATCCAGCAGTTCTCTCTCCTGGCTGTCAAACAGCAGTCTCTTGTTATACTGGTAATATCTGTCGCAGGAATACTCCTGCAGAAATTTTACACTGTAAAATCCTGTATTTAAGCCTGTCACAAACACCACCATCTCCTGGCTGTCTCCGAAGGCTGCCTCCATAAAGTCAAAGCTGCGTTCCAGCCAAAGGCCGCAGGTCTCAAATAAGTCCTCATACTCCTTATTTTTTTCCGAAAAAATCTCCTGAATTCTCTCCCATACCTGCTCTGATGTCCGGAGATGGTCTCCTTTCATATTCTGAATGGTGTTTTCCAGGATTCCTTTGACATCCTGATACAGATGATCTTCCCTTCTTCCCAGCAGGCCCGATTCCTTCTTATATTTCCACTCCGCCCGGACTCCTGCCGTCAGTCCTTCCAGCCTCTCCAGCGCACAGCCATATTCGCTCTCATCATAAGTTCCCGGCTTCATACCGCCAAAAAGCTGCTGCAGACGCTCCAGCCGTTCCCCCTTCCTGGTAAGCTGCCTGAAGCCTTGATTTAGCTTTTCCAACAAAAGGCTCATGACGCTGATCCGCTCGTCAAAGGCGGCTTTCTCCAGCTTATGGCACAGGGATTCCTTTATGGTTCCGCCAAGGATCTGGTCTATCTGGTAATCCTGCTGATATTTATAGTAAAGCTCCAGGTAATTGGCAAAATCCTTGGCAATCTTTTCGTGTTGAATGTACTGTCCCACCACTTCCCGGTCCATGGTTTTTCCCAGTCTCTCATAGACTTCTATCAGTTCGGACAGATCCTCCCATCCTCTGGGCGTAGAAAAACGTTTTCCGTCTACCGTAGTTTCAATCCGGCAGAAATTCTGCTGCTTCACATCCAGATAGGACAGGATGGCCGGATGAATGTGGACCTGGCTGGCATACTCCTTCCATACCTTAAGGTCAGGCTCTACGCGTATCATTTTAATCCGGTCTAAGGTCACCACGTCAAACTCTCTCACCGACTTATTGTACTCCGGCGGGTTTCCTGCTGCCACAATGATCCATCCTTTTGGAATCTTGTGATTTCCAAAGGTTTTGCATTGGAGAAACTGGAGCATGGCAGGAGCCAGGGTCTCGGACACGCAGTTGATCTCATCAATAAACAGAAGCCCTTCTCTCAGGCCCGTAAGCTCCATCTTTTCGTAGATCGATGCCACAATCTCGCTCATGGTATACTCTGTGACAGACATCCTGGTTCCGTCAAATATTTTCTCCTGAATATACGGCAGACCAATGGCGCTTTGTCTGGTATGGTGAGTGATGGTGTAAGCTACCAGGCCGATTCTGCATTCCCGGGAAATCTGCTCCATGATCTGAGTTTTCCCTATACCTGGCGGACCGATCAAAAGAACCGGACGCTGACGGATGGCCGGAATCTGGTATTCCCCATATTCATCCTTCAAAAGATACGCCTCGATGGTATTCTTTATCTCTTCCTTTGCCCGTTTAATATTCATACTGTCCTCGCTCCTTTCCCTGCGGCCCGCCTGCTGCCAAGCCCTTTTTACTCCCTGCCTCCGTCATGTCCTTCCTGGGTCCATGTCCTCCGGCCCCAACACCAGCTTAATCGCCCAAGAAGGTACCTGCACATCCTCATACCCGCTGTTTAAGGGATCTCCGATAAAAATAAATGCAGTGTCATAAACCGGCGCCTTCACCGGATAGATTCCTTTTCCGTCCGTAAAATACAGAAGCCCCTTTAACTTCGTAAACGCTCCCTGAGCACAAAGGCTGTCCACATACTCAAATACCGGTCTAAAATCGGTTCCCCCTTTGCCCCGCACCATAAAATTCTCCATATAATCCTTCATTTGCCCAAGGTTCTGAATCACTCCATCACTGTGTATCTGATCATCACATTGAATGATATGAATATTCACCTTGCGGAAAAAACTTTCCGTCTCGCTTAAGATACCATATGTTTCCTCCAGAAAGTGACGGACTAAGTCTCCTGAACAGGACATGGATGTGTCAATGGCAATGACAAAATCTTCAACCCGGAATATCTCTTTGGATTCCAACGGCTCAATAAGAGGCATATTTCCATAATGTTCCAGTCCGTAAGTATAATAGATATAATCAAAGGAATCTTCATCGATCCTGATTTCCTCCTTCAGAACCGCAAACCTTTTCAGAAAACGCTTATAATCATATCGTTCCCTGTTCTCAATCCGCAGCTGTTCAAAAAGGCTGCTTTCATCTTCTGACAGATTCTTCTTTCCGGACAGGGCTTCCATCTGAGTCTGCATCTTCTCTCGTCTGTCTTTCCATGTGCTCTGTCTTGGAATCATCTGGTTTTTAGGATTCTCCCTATACCACAGTTTGTGGTTATCTACCAAAAACTCCGCTGCCAGCCGTTCATACTGCTTTTCCGACAGATGAAAGCCCTGAAGTGCCTGATAGATTCCTTCTGCCGTCAGAACCTTCATCTGTTTCTTCAGCCGCAGATAAATCTCTCTCCGAAAGGGCTGAGGCGCCACATGGATACATTTTTTATACAGGCTGTCAATCACAGACTCCATGGCGATATCGCAGGCCAGATTCCAGTAATCCTCCGCCCTCTTTCCTCTTGTATCCGGATGACAGAACAGGCAATGCAGTACCATATGAAGATAGGCACGATTCACATGCACTCTTCCCTGCCGGTACATGCGGCACAGAGCGTCCGGATTATAGTAGATCACAAATCCGTCTGTTCCCACAGATGCAATAGAAGGGTCCGCCTCGAACCCAAGACTGCTTAAAGAGACATCAAGAAAATGCATATTGATGTATAACTCATTTCGGGCATTGGACAGAATCTGCGTACACAGATTTACCATGTCCAGCTCTTCCAGCTGGCGGTGTCTTGTGGGGTCAACCATGGTGTCTCTCATAACCGGAATGTTCTCCTTTTCCTATTTCCTCTTTTCCTTATTTCCTCCATCAGATAGCTGGTCATTTCTGTCTGACCGAAGGTCCCTGCCGCTTCTATCACCTGCTCCATCTGTCCCGCGTCATAAGAAATATGTTCCATCATCCACCGCAGCTCCTCCATATTCTGGTATTTCACTGCCTGGCATGCAGCCGCGACTTTGTGTTCCTCCAGATATTGTTTATACATCTCTTCATATTTTTCTGTCAGCTGACAGGGGCAGATAAGCCTTCCTAAAGCCATACGGGCCGCCAGCTCCTCCGGCTCCTGTACCTGAATATGGGGAAAAAGACTGTCATACTCTTTAAACTGGAACCTGGTGTCCACAAATGCATTCCGGTAGCGCTTACCGCATCCATGAGTGTTTGTCACCAGAATCCTGGCCGGCGTATTTTCTACTGCCTCCTCAAAAAATTCGGAAAAGATCAGCCTGGCCTCCTGCTCCCCCAGATAGGTGACGAACAAGGTCTGACGCAGTTCGCTCAGGAGCTCTTTCATACAGGACTTCTGCCCTTCATCCACATGAATTGTCAGGTTTCTGATCCCTTTGCAGCCTGTAAATACTCCTACGCCCCAGTCAAGAGTCGTGCTGTAAACTTCCAGCTCCTCTATCTTATCGCAATTATAAAATCCATAGGCTCCCACCTTCTTCAGGGTAGGCGGAAGATGCAGTTCCTTCAACTGGTCTCCTTTTAACACAGGCAACTCCCATGCTTTGCCGGCATCTGTCCGTCCGCCTGCGTCCGACCACCAGAACCTGTTCCCCGATTCTTTTTCCTCGTCCTTTTTATGATCCGAAAACAGGTAAGGAGACAATTCCGTCACCGGCTCACCCTCTATCTGTGCCGGAATCACTGCCTGACTGTCCAGGCTTCTGCATTCCAGAATCTTAATCCGGCAGCTCTTATCCCATCCTTCCTGCCTTTCACACCACAGTACCATATCATTTCTCCCTATCTTCTCCTAGATGGCTCCACCCTCCAGGCAGCCAGCCTCAGAAACGCAAAAGACAATGCGGTCTGAACCAAAACCCCAAAAATCATCCAGTACCTGGTAATGATGGTATCCGGCATCTGTGCCATCCATGGAAGCACTCCGGCCAGCCTCAGCTCACTGCCCATCTGACTGCTGAGGGCCGCCCGAAAAATGGACGCAGGATTTATCAGAAGCAGATAGAACCATCCGCCGCTTCCGCCGGCTCCCTGAGGAGAAGTGATGGCCATCAGGGAATATACCAAATGGTTTACCGCCACAGTTCCCCCTATCACCACCGCTGTCAGTAAATAGCCTGCCGCCGTGGCAATGGTAGATTTTTTAAAACAGGCGGAACAAAAAATACTGATGCTTCCTATGAGAAGTCCGGTCACGCTGTAACAGATAAAAAGAAGTGCAATATCCTTTAACATCACCCCGCCGTACACAAAGGACAGGGATATGATGGGAAAGCTTGACACAATCAGTAAAAGTACTGTGGATAAACACGCAAATAATTTTCCCAGGACAATATCCGCCGCCGTAATCTCCGTAGTAAGCATCAGATCCAATGTCTTCCGCTCCCGTTCTCCGCTGATACTGCCTGCCGTAATGGCCGGTACCAAAAACAGAAGCAGCATAAACTCCACAATAGCCACGAAAACATAGAGGTTGATAAAACTGGAGTATTGAATCTCTGCCGTCCTCTTTACCTGAGTAACTACGGAATACATATTCAGCAGCGCCACCAATGCCAGCACACCGTTAAATAACAGAATCACCATGGGGAAGCGAAAAGACCTGGCACTTACTTTGGTTTCTTGCCTGTAAACCGGATTAACCTTCATGAATCAGCACCAGCCTTTCTTCCTTATGATTGGTAATCTCCATAAATACGGATTCCAGGCTTCCCTGTTCCCTGACGAATCCGTAAACCATTACACCCGCCTCTACCAATTTCTTTAGCAATACAATCTCATCCTGTCTGTCCCCGGTAAAGTTTACCATAATATCCTCCTGCTGGATGGCGATGGTCTCCACACAGGGATGTTCCTTTAAAAGTTCGATGGCTTTATCCCGGCTTCCCTTTATGGATATGGTAAGGGGACTGCTGGTATTGATCTGATTGAGAATATCGGACATGGTTCCCTCCAGCACGATCCTTCCCTGATCCACAACCCCGATATCCGTACAGATTTCCGACAGTTCCGGAAGAATATGGGAGCTGATAAAAATCGTTTTTTTCTGTTCTTTCAGTTCCCTTAAAATCTGTCTGAATTCCATACGGGTTCTTGGATCCAGTCCGGCCGTAGGCTCATCCATAATCAGTAAAGGAGGATTGTGGATCAAAGCCCGTGCCAGGCCTAATCGCTGTTTCATCCCTCTCGACAAACCTTCCACATAGAAATCCGTCTTTTCATCCAGCCTTACCTGTTCTAAGAGCATGCCGCACCGTCTCCTGGCCTTTAATCCGTACAGGCCATAACAGGAGGCGAAAAACTCCATATACTCAGACACCTTCAGATTGTCATAGATGCCAAAAAAATCCGGTACATATCCAATCCTCTCCCGCACTTTTCTCGGTTCCCTGGCCACATCTATGCCGTCAATGGTCACAGAACCGCCATCCGGAGTCAAAAGCCCTGTTATAATCTTGATTGTCGTGGTCTTTCCCGCTCCGTTGGGTCCTACAAAGCCATATAAGCTTCCGTCCTCTACGGTCATGCAAAGCCCGTCTAAGGCGGCCATTTTTCCATATTGTTTCTTCAGCTTGTCAATCTTTAACATCCCGGCTCCTCCCTACTACATTCAGCATGGGAAGCAGAACATCCCAGTTGTATTCCATCATATTTTCATATGCATACCGGATGATGATTGTATTGCCCGGTGACAGATAGGGAACCAGTTCATCCGATTCATATTCCAGTTTCAGGGAGTCTTTTATATCAAAAGAACCTGTATTGTGATTATAAAAGTAAATGTTTCCCTTAAAAGTGGCTAACTGGCTTCCGGCCCTCTGACGTGTGAATTCCTCCGATACGTAGTCAAAGATCAGTTTCTCTATCTTCAGGTCATTGCCCAGGGAATATTCCAGCGTTACAGGATCAACACCATACAGGGAATTAGACAATTCATCATAGCTTCCGCCAAGCACGGAAGGCGATCGGATAACCGCCGGACGATACAGAATCTCATCCTCGCTGGAATACACCGGCACCACGGAGGACGCAACCGTATAGCCATCTGCCGTGGCTGATTTCAATAAGGTTCCCTTGCCGTCCTTCTTTTCCTGGATTCCCACGACCCTGGCATTTGGCGTATATTTAGGCATATAATTTTCCAGATAAAATTCCAGAAGGTTGGTCTTCTCCGCCGCCTCCACATATTCCTGATCCTCAATATCGGTTTCCTCGTATCCGCTCTCTCCTGAAATATAGACCGCAACCTGATGCGTATGGTTCCTGGGATATTCCAATACCTGGGCTTTGTCCAGTTTTTTCTCTTCCCCCGGCTCCATGGTTCCCAGATAAATCAGCTTATCATACATGAGCAGAACGCAGTTTTCCATAGTTTCTTTAAACTTACTGACAATCTCTCCCCGTACAACACCTCTGTCCACCTCTATATTTCCATAAAACCCAATGCCCTCCTCATTGTTATCCACTTTGCTCATCTGAAAATATCGAGGCTCAAAGGCCGGGACATTCCGTATGGTTACTGCCGTCTGGTCTGTCTGATGTTCAATAGCCACACGGTAATCTTCTGAGCCTGTAAACCCGGGAACTGCTCCGCTCTCATAGTAATAGCTTCTGGTTACCGGCTTTACGGAATAATCCGCCGTAAGATAGGCCGTATACGTTTTGTTGTAAGGAGCCCGGATATTCATATAGGTCGTCTCGCCCACAGCATTTTCCGAAGTCTCCAGAAACTGGGCATACGTATAAAAGCTGTCCCGAAACCTGGTCCTGTTGCCCATCAGATAAAAAAGCACCGTAAACATAAGGGAAAGCACCATGACTCCTGCCCTGTAAAACTCCGTACGCTCCCGCTGCCGCAGAAAGATATACAGGCCGATTCCCACCAGAAACACATAGATAGCGATCTCCAGAACATAAAGTCCCAAGCTGGGAAGCTTTGTCACATTCCCTGTATTGATCATATTTCTCACGGACCAGTATTGACTGGAATTGCCGCTGTATACGGCCTCCGCCAGCTGATTTATTTTACTGCTTCCAAGGATTTCCGTAAGCACAAAGTCTAGGAAGGAAGGATTTTCCATGCAGAACTGGTCAATATCCGTAAAATCGTATGCTGCCGCCGCGATGGTTCCTTTGGAGTATACCACAGAAGCCAGAAGCGTCCTTTCCTCATCCGCCAGAATCACATTGCCTCCGGACATGGCAAAATCCACGCATGGAATCTCCAGCGCGGCATCCGTAGGGCTCTCTTTTGCATAATCCGCTCCCATAAAAACACTTTGTATTTCAGGCGGTTCATAGGCTTCTTCCAATAATTCCGGCGCAAAACGTCCCAAAGTATCATCCACTCTCATACCGGTTCCCAGAATCATGGTTCCGCCGCCCCGGATCCATTCCAGCAGAACGCGGCTTTGTCCTTCGGACAGATCCCGGATCCGATAATTGCTGATCAAGAGAACATCGATCATATCAAGCCCTATGGTATTTTCAGGAAAGGTATCTGTGGTAAATTCTACGGTTTTGGTCCGCAGCATTCCGTAATCAATTCCGATTCCGTCCCATGCCTTAAGCTTCTCCGGTGTGTCGCTTAACACTCCAATAAAAAGCTCCGGCACATCCAGGCTGAAATTCAGTTTTATTCTCTTGTTTCCTATCACCTGCTTTCCGTCCTGATCCGTCAACTCCACAAACATCTGATCCGCCCTGTTCCCAATGGGCAGATACATCAGGCTTGTCTCCTGTCCGCCTGCCGGAACCGATACCGGAAAATCGTGCCTGTATATGTCATAATCAGACTCCATGGTCAGGATCTGAAGCTTCCCCTGGAATTCCTGCTGCCCCTTATTTTCCAGAGATACCTCCACCGGAATATATCTTCCGCCTTTTGCATTATTTCCGTATCCATAGGAAAATTCCATGGTGATTTGGCCGTCTGAAACCAGTCTTTCCGTCTCTGCAAAAGCGTTGTTTTCAAAAGCCATAAAAGCAGCAGATAGGACCAGTATAAATACCATTGATCCTATCCACAATCTGCGTTTAATATTCATGACGTTCCTCCAGGCCTCCAAAGTTTTCCCGGTTTATATCAAAGTTTACTTTCAATTTCACAGTAAATACTGTTCCCTTCAGGTCACTGGTAACGTTAATTGTTCCGCCATGCATGTCCACAATATTTTTGGCAATGGCAAGCCCCAATCCTGTTCCTCCGGTATTGACAGAGCGGGACTGTTCCACTCGATAGAACTTATCAAACAGAAGAGGAAGCTCCTCCTTGGGGATCACATATCCGTAATTGGTCACCGATACGGTGACAATGGTATCTGTCCCATGAACCTTCACCAGAATCTTTTTCCCTTCCGTTCCATATTTAATTGCATTATTGATCAGATTATCAAACAGGCGGGCCAACAGGTTCCCGTCTGCCTTGATCACTTTAGCTGGTACATTGCTCTGAAGCTCATAGGCCAGCCCTCTCTCCATGAAAACCGGATAAAATTCCTCCAGCAACTGGCTTAACAGCTTCACAATATCCACTTTTGAGATACGCATAGAAATCTTGCCATAGTTAAGCTTGGTAAAGCCGAACAGATCCTCAATCAATTTCTGCAGGCGTTTCGCTTTCGTATAGGTGATGTCTATGTATTTCCTCTGCATATCCGGATCTATGACAGCCGTATTGGACAAAAGTTCCAGATATCCGATGATAGAGGTCAGAGGCGTCCGCAAATCATGGGCAATATTGGTAATCAGCTCATTCTTGGTACGCTCTGATTCCCTCTCCTTGTCCATCAATTCTCTTATTTCTTCCACCATTCGGTTTAAATTTGCCGCCATATCGGCAAATTCGTCGTCTCCTACTACTTCCACGGTAGTATTTAAATCTCCGTCGGAAATATTTCTCATGGCGGTTGAAATCTTGGATATGTAGCTCATGGAACGCCCCTGGAGAACAAGAAATACTGCGGCAAAAATCACGATCCCTGTCAGGACATACAGCAGTATAATCACTGTGTCCGGCTCATAGAAGATAGAGATCAGGCTTCCTTCCTTTCCGCTCTCTACGGCATATGTCCCTATCATCGTCAGGTTGGTAACCAAAAACACGACCACCAGGCAGGAGACTACCGCGCTGTAGATCACATTGGTTATGACCCGAATATGATAGCGACGGCTCATATCATTTTTCAATTTTGTATCCTACCCCCCACACTGTGGTGATGATCTTATTTTCTCTGGTGTCTTCTTTCATCTTGCCGCGGAGGCGCCGGATATGTACCATAACCGTATTATTGGCTTCATAGACTTTTTCATTCCATACTTTCTCAAAAATCTCGTCCGTACTGAATACTTTACCCGGATTAGAAGCCAGAAGATAAAGGATATCAAATTCAATGGGAGTCAGTTTGATCTCATCATCATACACGGTTACTTTAT
>CAYWRB010000022.1:0-15375 GCA_964460025.1 uncultured Hungatella sp. | reverse complement strand
GTCGGAGACTTCTCCCCGCAGGACACCTCTGTGGCTGGAGCCCAGCGTCAACGGCGCTGCGATGGCGTTTGACGAAGGCTATGCTTACGAGGGTGAGCTTACGCTGAAGGTAGTACTTCCGGAGTGGGAAAGTGAGTGGCGTCCGATACTGGATATCACTTACGAGAACACCACCGAAACGGAGGTGTTTTTGGATGGGAAGCGTCTGGGCAGCCTGGAGGCATGGGACGGATGGATACTGGGCGCCTCTTTCTTTACGCTGCCCAGCGACTGCGCCGGAAAGACAGTCACTTTGGAAATGACAAAGACTGCAGGAGAACTGCTCCCGATTTTACACCTCACAGACAGCAATGTTATAGAAGAAACTGTCCGGGCTGATACTGCAAAAAACACCTTCCTGGCCGCAGCCTTCGGCGTGGTATCGCTGCTCGCCCTTGGACTGTTTTTCTATGGATTGACAGAGGGAAACTGCGCCTTATCGGTTTTGCTGCTGGGTTTGATGGCCTTAAGCCAGATGCTCTATTTCCACGCCCAAAGCCGGGTCGGGGGTATCCTTCCTCCCAAATTTTACGGACTGGGACTTTTCCTGTCCAAGGCGGTACTGTTCGCCTTTCCGACTTTCTTTTTACTGCTGTCCATGAAAAAATACAGGAAGCTGTTCCTGCCTTTCTCAGTTCTTCCCGCACTGCTCTATTTTGTTTCCGCCGGCTTCCGGGCAATGGTTCCCACTTCCTCTATGGCCGCTTACCGGACAGGGGAGGCGTTTTATATCACTGCGGCGGCGCTTTTGGTGTGCGCCGTATTGGAATACCGGGATGAAAATCCGGTGTTCCGCCTGTTTCTGCCGGGATTTGCACTCTCCGCCGTCGGAATCGGGGCTGCGTGTCTGTTGTCCTGGCTGCATGGCGGTGAATTGCATTCCTATATGCAGTTTCTCCTCTCAGAAGCCGCCGCACATTTCCCGGAAAATTTGCTGTACTGGTGGAGTACGCTTATTCTCCTGCTGTGCTTTCTGATAAGCATGCTGTCCCAGCTCCATTCTATGGCAATGCAAAAGGCGCAGATGCAGGCGCTGTCCATACGGGAAAGTATGGCGCTGGAACAGCTTGCAGTGGTACGGGAGAGCGATGAATCCCTCCGCAAAATGCGGCATGAAACTGTGAACCATTATGCTGTCCTGCAAAAACTATCCCAGGAGGGAAAATGGGATAGCCTGGAAAACTATCTGGACGGCCTGCTGACCGGTGTGGAAGCAATTCCTGCCATAACATACGTCGCACATCCGGCCATCAATGCGGTTCTGACCATCATGCTGGCCCGTGCACAGAAGCTGGGAATCAAAACAGAGCATGAGGTCAGCGCGCCGGAGACACTGCCGTTTCCGGATACAGAGCTCTGTACCGTCTTGATGAATCTTCTGCAAAACGCACTGGATGCCAACGCCCTGATGCCTGAAGGAGCGAAGAAATGGCTGCGGGTCAGCATACACATTCGAAAAGCCCATTTATATATCGGTGTGGAGAATCCTCGGTCTGCTCCGGTAAAATACGATGAAAAAACCGGCCTGTGCCTCACGACAAAAGAGGAAAAGACGGTTCACGGTTATGGCTTGAAAGCAGTACAGGCCGTGGCAAAGAAGTATCAGAGCGAGTTACTTTTGGAGTTCCCGGATGGGCTGTTTTCCGCCTCCACAGCTCTGCAGATGCCGGAAAAATAGAAATGAAAAAATAGAAATGGCAAAAGCCAACCCTTACTCTGCGACAAGGGCTGGCTTTTATTTGATAAAAGCGATATACTGTTTTTTAAGTTCTTTCTGCCTGGAACGGCTGACAGGAAGTTCCCTGCCGTTATCCAAGATAAGGGCGCTGTCGGTCAGGCGGCGGATATGTTCCAGGTTTACAAGGATGCTGAAATGGCTCCGGCAAAACCGCTTCCCATTCAGCCGGAGGATCACGTCGGAAAAATTCTGGTTAATATACAATATCTCTCCCCCCTGCAGGTGGATAGCAGATTTATGGCTGGTAGCTTCTGCATAGAGGATTTTCCGGGCGTCCACGGCCCGCCAGAAACCATCCACCAGAAAATGGATCTGCTCCGGATGGTAATGATCCCGTAAATCCCTGTCAATCACTCCTGCCAACTTTTCCTGGTCTACCGGTTTGAGCAGGTAGTGGAGTGGGCTGGTGTCAAAGCAGTCGAACACATAATCCCGGTAAGCGGTGATATAGACAATGGAACAGGCCGAACCTGTTTCTCGCAGATGTGCGGCGAAGGCGAGACCGTTTTCATTTCCCAGCTCAATATCCAGCAGGAGAAGATGAAAAGCGGACGGATCCTTCTCCATCTGTGTCAGCAACAGTTCTGGGGTGGAAAAACAATGAATGGAATAATCAATATCCCGCCGTAAATTCCTGGACTCCAGGATATGGCAGAGCATGGCCTCGTTTTGCTCTGCGGCATATGGTTCATCATCGCAGATGGCAACCTGATACATGGGCATTCTCTCCTTTTGTGCAAAGAGTTTTGAATCAATTCCTGGTATACCTGCACTTAGGGAAATTGCCGCATCCGTAAAATGGCCCGAACCTCCCGTTGCGTTTTATCAGCTGGCCGCCGCACCTTGGACAGACATCGGTGTCCGAAAGCAAAGTGCCTGTCTCCTTCATCAATATCCCCATCTTCTCATAACATTTCTGATTCATCATACAGTCGTTTAGTGCCCTGTGCGCACCTTCCGTACTGATATGAAAATAATCCGCCAAATCTGTCAGGCGATGGTGAGGCAGTTCCTTCAGACAGCTTCTTGCCATGTACAGAGTGTCAATATAGTCATTGCCCATATCTTTGCCGTAAAACTCCTGGGTCGCACAGTTTAAAAACTTCATATCAAAGCTGTGAATGTTATGGCCCACCAGAATTTCGTTTCCGATGAAGGAGAGAAACTGTTCAAGGGCATCTTTTAATATAGGCGCATCCGCTACCATCTCATCCGTAATCCCGTTAACCCTGGAGGCCGCTGCAGGAATTGGCCGGCCGGGATTTACCAGAGTAGAAAAGCTGCCTTCCACCTTTCCCTTCTTTACCTTCACGGCTGAAATCTCAATTATGGTATCTGTCTCAGGGCTTAAACCTGTGGTTTCCAGGTCGAACACCACATAATCCGGCCTGTATCCTAAAAGGCGGTTTCCTCTCTTTTGTTCTTTCATATTTCCTTTTCTCCTTTGCGCTTTTCCTGCCATGATATAATAGGCATCCATATGGGATGCATATCAAAATTCTAAACTATCTGAATTCAGAAGGAAGTATTTCATTCCCATAATAACAAAGCCCTCTTCATTTCTCCACGGCTTTGTCGTTCCGTTTACAATTACTATTTTTTTAAAGGAATCCGGAATACTGCGCAATGAACAAAATTCCTGAAGCTGCTTTTCTTTTGATGTCATATCATAAGCCACCTGGATGTAATACCTTTGGCTTCCCTGATTAACTACAAAATCAACCTCAAGCTGCTTTCGGACACGTTTTCCCTCTTTATCTTTACCATACACATCTATAACGCCCGTATCTACATTATATCCTCGAACCATCAATTCATTATAAACAATATTCTCAATTATATGGGTAGCTTCCTGTTGCCGGAAATTTAGCCTTGCGTTTCTGAGACCCATATCCGTAAAATAGTATTTCAGATTAGCGCCAATATATTTCCTTCCTTTAATGTCGTAACGATTGGATTTTGAAATCAAAAATGCCTCCTCAAGATAATCAATATGTCTGGATATCGTTTTATTGGTATACCCACTCCTTCGTTCACTTGAAAAAGTATTTGAAATCTTTGTCGGATTCGTGGAAGCTCCAATAGCAGAAGCAAGAATGTCAACCAATGTACTTAACTCATCTGTACTTTGGATGTTATTTCGTTCAATTACATCTTTCAGATAAACATTTACAAACATATTTTTTAAATATTCTGCCTTTTGACGCTCTGTCTGAAAACCTGCAACTTGTGGCAGCCCTCCATAAATCATATAATCGTTCCAGGCATCATCATACTCTCCTTCATAAGCAGAAAAATATTCTGCAAAAGAAAGAGGATACACCCTGATTTCATCTCCCCTTCCCCGAAATTCCGTCACAATATCACTGGACAAAAACCTGGAGTTACTTCCGGTTACATATACATCAATTTGGTTTATACGGAGCAAACTGTTCAGCACCTCCTCAAACCGGGGCATGAATTGTACTTCATCCAGAAGCAAATAATAGTGTCCGTCATCTTTTATAGAATCTTTGATGTACTGATAGCATATTCGGGGATTTCTTAATTCCTCATTCTCAATACCATCCAGAGCGATTTCAATAATATGGTCTTCATTGGTACCTTTTTCCATCAGATACTTTTTAAATATGCGAAAAAGCAAAAAAGATTTCCCGGATCTTCGTATGCCTGTAATCACCTTTATCATTCCGTTATCTTTTTTCAGAATTAGCTGCTGAAGATACATATTTCTTTTAATTTCCATTTAGGTACTCCTTAATTTTGTGAAATACACATTTCTAAGTAATTGAATTGTACCATAAAAACCGGACAACTTCAACCCAGCATTCCTATTTTATGTGCATTTGCACATTTTTATGTAATTTCAAAGTCCTCCTGTCTCAGGGGAAACTCTCCCTTGCCAAAGCTTTTCCCGCCATGATACAATAAAACTATAAATTCCAATCATAAAAGAAAGTGCATCAATCCATGGAAATTAAAAAATTGCGGCTGGGCGGCCTTGTGCTGTCTTCCAATGTCCTCATGGCTCCCCTTGCCGGATATACTTGCTATCCCTTTCGGATGATGGCTTATGAACTGGGCGCCGGGTTGTGTTTTACGGAAATGTCAAGTGCCAACGCATTAAAATACCAGGACAAAGCCACCAGGCGCCTTCTCTTCACTACAGACCAGGAACCAATCAAAGCCGTGCAGCTGTTGGGCGGCATTCCGGCGGTTATGGAACAGATGGCCTCCTCCCCGCTTTTGAAAGATTTTGATATAATAGACATCAATATGGGCTGCCCTGTGCCCAATGTATTTAAAAGCGGAGAGGGAAGCGCCCTGATGCTGGATGAGAAACGGGCGGCTGCTATTATCCGGGGCTGTAAAAAAAGCGGTAAAGCCATCACCGTAAAATGCCGCACGGGAATTCAAAAAGAGCATATGTTTACGGCAGAGTTTGCCCGTATGTGTGAGGATGCCGGGGCGGATATGATTACCATCCACGGGCGCAGCCGCAGCATGATGTATGACGGAGAGTGCTGCTATGAAGAAATCGCCCAGGCAAAGGCCGCAGTGTCCATTCCCATCATTGCCAACGGCGGAATTTTCTCCGCGGAGGATGTCGAAACCATGATGGAGCGCACCGGGGCGGACGGAGTGATGATTGCCCGTTATGGGCTGGAAAATCCCTTCATGTTCAGCCAGCTAACAGGAAAAAATATTCAAAAAACCACATACCAGCTGCTTTTAGAGCAGTTGAACCTTACTTCCTCCTGTTACGACGAAACTTTTACTATGGCTTACATAAAGAAGCTTGCCTCCTACGGAATGAAGAAAAGGGCGGGCACAAAAAAATATAAGGAGCGGCTGTATCAAAGCGGCAGTTTGGAGGAATTGAGAGAGGTTATTACCTTGATATTTTCAGATGGAACCAGTGCTGCTCTGCGGAAATAGGGAGTGCTGGATTCACCGAAATTTTCACAAAGCAGTACTGACCTATAAGTTGATTTGGAGGCTTACACAGCATGGCAAACACAGTTGAAAAGGATTTTCATATTGAAAACGGCGTCCTGACATCCTACACCGGCAGAGACGAGTTTATCGCTGTCCCTGAACATGTCCACACTATCGGGAAGGAGGCTTTTAAGGCGTGCGTATCCTTAAAAAAAGTAGTTCTTCCCCCTCATCTTCTCCGAATTCTCTCCGGAGCCTTCAAAGGCTGCCGGAAGCTGCGGGAAATCGAAATACCGGCAGGGGTCACCTATGTGGGAGATTATGCATTTCACCGATGTCACGCCCTGGAAACCATATCTCTGCCGCCTTCCGTAAAGGAATTGGGGGACTGTGTGTTTCTCTACTGTGACAGCCTTGCCAGTGTCCATATTCCCGGTGTGGAGTTTTTGGGGAAACAGGTATTTGTCAATGATGTGTTTTTAAAGGAACTGGAACTTTCGCCCAAGCTTAAGGAGAGCTGCATCTGCGATGTTTTCACCGGCTGCAGCCGCATCACGGATATCTCTTTTCCTGACGGACAAAAATTTATCATCCCCAATGCCGTGGAGGCCGTTGCAGGCAATATGGAAATCCCCTCTCTTGTCCGCACCATTGCCGTCGATATCCTTCGGATGATGGAATTGGAGGGAAGATGTCTGGTAAAATTCCTTACCAACCTGAAACATGTGGAAATTCCGGAAGGCATAGAAAAAATCGGAAAAAGCTGCTTTTTTGACAAGCGGGGAATCATATCCGTAGCGTTTCCCTCCTCCCTGAAAGAAATTGAAAGCCGTGCCTTCCGCAACTGCATCAGCCTGGAAAAGGTCGTTTTTCAAAAAGACCAGGTTCTTATCCACCAGGACGCCTTTAAAAACTGCAGCTCTCTGAGAGAAATATGTACTCCTGACAAAACCTCCCACTTCATCCAGGGAATCACCGGTCTTTCGGGGGAGTCTGTTCCTTCTCTGGTTAAAACCATCCACAGGCAGGTTCTGGGCAATTTCCGCCTCAGCGGTTCTATTCTCCTAAAATACCTTGGCAGTGAATCGCGGGTGATTGTCCCTCAGGGCGTTACCTCCATTGCAGAAGAGGCCTTTGCCGGAAATGAAGCCGTTGACCGGGTGATTCTGCCGGACTCCCTGAAAGAAATCGGAGCCGGCGCGTTTCGTGACTGCGTGCTTCTGCAGACCATAGAATTTCCCAAAGCATTGGGACGTATCGGCACAGGAGCCTTCGAAAACTGTGTAAAGCTGCTTCGTGTTCTGCTTCCTGACGGCCTGGTCCAGGTGGAGGACAAGGTCTTTAAGCATTGCCATGGGTTAAAAGAACTTATGCTTGGAACGCACATATGTTCCATCGGAGAGCAGGCCTTTTATGACTGCCGGTCTTTGAAAAAGGCAGACTTCCCTGACAGCCTTGCCTCTGTCGGAAACATGGCCTTCTACCGGTGCAAATCTTTAAAGGAGGTTCATCTTCCGCCCGGAACGGAATACGTAGGGAACCTGGCTTTTGCCCAAAGCGGCGTGAAAAAGGCATGTATCAGCGGAAGCGGAAAACAGTACGGAACGGATATCTTTTTCGGATGCTCCGGACTGCGTGTTATGATTCTGGAAAAGGGGGTCCGCCATATTCCCGATAAACTGGCTTATGGATGCACTGCCTTAGAGCATGTGTCCTTTCCGGATACGCTGGAATCCGTAGGAAGAAATGTGTGGGAGCATACACCCTTTCTGAAACATACATCCCTTCCGGAGCATTCACCTTTCCTGGAGCATCAGAAAAACCGTTCTGAGGAAGGCTTTGAGAAAGATTTTAAGGAAGGTTCCGAAGAAGCTTTCGGAAAAAATTTCCAGGAAGGTTCCGGCGAAGGGAACATTAGCTTCGTTTTATGGGACGGGCGGAATCTTAAAGGAGAGGTCTCTATTCCGTCACACATCCGAATCATTGCCGGAGGAGCTTTTTACGGAAATACGTCCCTGACATCCGTCCATTTTCCTGACAGCATTACGTGGATTGGGCCTGCCGCCCTTAAGGGGTGTTCCTCTCTGCGTCATATCATCTGGCCTGTTTCCATAACAACGGCCGAAGCAGAAGTTTTTTCCGGCTGTACCAGCCTGGAACGGGTTGAATGCCGGAACGGCTCTCTTTCTTCCGATGTCCCCTGGGAGCTGATAAAAGAACGGGCTTTCTACAACTGCAGGAAACTTTACCGTATTTCATTAAGATATACGCGGGTGGTTGAAAAGGAGGCATTTTGGGGGTGCTTTTCCTTTATGCCCGGAGAGGCGGATTTACTGAATTTTGTTGGAGAGAGTGCATTTGAGGAAACAGCCGCAACTTACGAAATAGCGAAAACCTGCAAACCGGCCGGATTTGATAAAATAGCTGGGATTCATGAATTTTCTGAGATTCATAAACTGTCTGAACTTCACAAACTGTCCGAACTTCACGAATTGTCTGAACTTCGTGAACCACCGCAGTTTTTCGTTATTGACACAATTCTCGTCTCCGGCCGTCTATGTACAGGGGAAATTCAAATCCCGGCAGGAATAACCGCCATTGCGCCGTTTGCGTTTTCTGGCAACCGGCAGATTACAAAAGTGTCTCTGCCTGACAGCCTGGTCCACATCGGAGACGGTGCCTTCTGGGGCTGCAGCAGTCTTACGGATATATGCTTTCCGTCTGCCGCCTGCACCGTAGGTTCACGAGCCTTTGAAAAATGCACCAATCTTTCAGATGCGACACTTCATGCCGACTCTGTAGGAGCTTCTGCATTTGCCTTCTGCATATCCCTGAAAAAAGCAGGGCTCCATGGCATTCATACCCTGGAGGCCCGTGTGTTTGAAGGCTGTTCCAATCTGGAGCGGTGCAGCTGTGATTCTATTACCGCCATTGGTCAAAACTGTTTCAGCGGCTGTACCAAGCTGGCAGCTTTTGACTTCCAATCAACAGAGGAAATCGGAAGCTATGCATTTCAAAACTGTGATTCTCTTCGTCAGATAACGCTCAATTGTTCCGTCTTTCTTCGTCCCCATGCTTTTGAGGACTGCGGAAGGCTGACAACGGTTTGCCTTTTGGAAAATGAAAAGAGCCCCTGCCCTATGCGTCTTTCCGAGTACGCATTTTCCGGCTGTACTGCATTAAATCAGGTGAGTTTTCAGGGATGTGTGTGGGAACTTCGTGCTTATCGGGATATTTTGTCCGAAACAATGCCTGAAATAGTCCGGATGATTTTCCACAGCGCATTCAGCTGTTTTGACATAGAAAACGAAGAAGTTCTTCAGGGCTACCGGGGCCTTGGGAGAATTATAAAAATTCCTGTGGGAATCCGGCGGATTGAGGCAGAGGTATTCCGAGATATTCTCATGCTGAGAGAAGTAAACATTCCGGACACTGTGGAGTATATCGGTCCCCGGGCGTTTCACGGCACAGCCTGGATGGAGATTCAACGCAGTCTTTCGCCCATGGTAATTGTCAGACATATGCTGCTGGACGGGTCCGGCTGTACAGGAGATGTAACGGTTCCGGCCCACATCCGTCTGGTCTGCGGCTGGGCTTTTGCAGGAGGGATGGGAATCGAAAAAATCCGTTTTCTGTCGGACCGGGTACGGGTGGAGGCCTATGCGTTTCGGAATTGTATTTACCTGAAAGAGCTTGGACTGCCGGATGGTTCCTCTGTCACCTTTCACGGAATTTCCGATAGGAAAAAAGAACTTCCTCCCCTGGCAAAACAGGCGGTTATGGACAGTCTGAACTGTTTTAAAACAGATGAACACGATGTTCTTACAGAATGTACCGGCAATATTTCCCGCCTTTTGATTGCGGACGGAATCACTGCCATTGGAGACCGTGTCTTTCAGGACGGAAATCTTTTGACGGAAGTCATCTTTCCTTCCACGGTCACTGCCATCGGCAATGGTTCCTTTGCCGGTTGCAAATGGCTTAAAAGAGTAAGGCAGGCGTTTCAGGTAACCTCCATAGGAGACAGGGCTTTTTCCGGATGCGGGACTTTGGAAGAAATTCAGTTGTCAGAAACGCTTTCCCATATAGGCATCAAAGCTTTTGAAAACTGTACTTCGCTAAAAGAAATCCTGCTGCCGGAGGGCCTGGAGGAAATACCGGACAAAGCATTTTTCCGCTGTCACAGCTTACAAAAGGTTCACCTTCCGTCTACGTTAAAGCGTATCGGAAAAGAGGCCTTTGCATTTTGCAAAAACATGCAGATGCCATCCGTGCCGGAAGGTGTTCTTGTAGAAGAGCGGGCGTTTACGGCTATTCTTGGAACACCGGCCGCAAAGGTGGATACAGGGGATGTTCCACAAATGCTCATTACAGGGATTGGAGGAGAGAAATGCGATACCGCAGATTAGGTTGTACCGGACTTTCGGTTTCCGAAATCAGCTTCGGTACCATTCCTGTTCTTCAGGGAAGTGTTCCTGTGCTGCCGGAATACTTTAATCTTACTGACAGCCAGGCTATGGATGTGATGAATCATGCTTTTCGGCTGGGATGCAATTTATATGATACGGCCATTGTTCCCGAGTATGGAGATGCGGAGATAAAGCTTGGGAAATTTGCTGCTTCTGTTGGAAGAAACCGGATTATCATTTCCGATAAAGCCCGTTTTTTCGACGGCAATGAGATGTATTCGGCAGTTCTTGAATCCTGCGAAAATCTTGAAACCTGGCCGGATATCTATTTTGTCCATCAGGCAGATTTCGACCACGAAGACCAGATTTTCAGAACCGGAGGAGCCCTGGATGCCCTGTGGGAATTAAAAAAAGAGGGGCGAATCCGCTTTGTGGGACTGGCCTCCCATTACTATGATATCCTTCTTCGAGGCGCAAAAGACCAGAGGGTGGATGTGCTCCAGGGCAGCGGCAATCTTCTTGAGCGGGGAATGCTGGACAGAATCAGGCAGGAACCGGTTTTTCGGCAGAAAGGAATCCTGGTGAACAAAGTATACGCCGCCGGCATACTTCCCGGATTCTTTTCCGTAGAAACACTGATTCAAGCCGTATTATCCTATCCTATTTCCAGCGCCCTTATCGGGATTGGCTCGGCGGAACAGGCAGATGCTGCCATGGGGTGGGATACCCGGAAGCCGGAGCCTCCTGTGCCTGATTTTCAACAGATACTGTCTGTTCTTGAAAAGGACTTTTCTCCCATTCCCTGCAGCCGCTGCCAAAGGTGTTACTGCCCCTATGGAACGGAGATTCACACAGTTTTCAGACAGTATAACTACTATTTTCTGGGCAAAAATCACTGGGCCCTAAGTAAGCTGAATCTAGGAATTGAAGAAAGTGCCCGTATGTGCAGGAAATGTACGGACATGCCCTGCCTTTCCATGTGTCCGGCAAACATCAGGATTCCGGATGAAATATGGAAGGTCCGGGAGCTTGTGAGGGCACATCTGAGTCTTCGAACCTTTGCCCCTAATTCCAGCCATTCTTCCTGATGTAAATATCATTTTGATACCCTGGAACAACTCTTCTCAAAAGTGATGCTTTAGCAGCGTTCTTTTGGTCTGTTTCAAAATGAACTCCCAATTAATTCCCACCGCCCTCTGCCGCCTGAGCGAGGGCCTCCTCCTGAAGCTTATCAAACGCTGCCATACATTCGTCCACCGTAGCGCCGTTTAAAAGTTCACGCACAATGAGGCAGGTATTCCCCCACTGTTCCACATTCATGCCTGCATTTGAGCCCAGCACATATATGTTCTCATTGATTCTGTCGTTCAGAGGCTTCAGTGCATCAATACACTCTACCTCCACGTTTTTTGACGGTGAGATAACTTTATTGGTCTCAGTATATATCTGGAGTGCCTTGTCTGAAAGAATGATATCCAGAACAGCCAATGTATCGTCTAAATGTTCAGCGCCCGTACCGACTGCATATCCGGTCATAGATACCACAGGCATCTGCCCCAATTTGCTGGGAAATCCGATAACCTGAAGGTTAAAATCAGGTTTGCCATATGCAATGTCTGAATTGGCAGCACCCCAGTATGCCATTACAATAGGCGTCTTCTGGGCCAGAAAATCAGGGCCCTCTCCTTCTATGGCTTCATAGGTATAAGCTGTCTTGGCATCTATATACCCCTTATCAATCAGCTCCTTCAGATATTCAAAACCGGGACGCATATAATCGCTGTATTTTGCCTCCCCTTTATTGAGAGCATCAATCAGGGCCGCCGTGTTGCCTCCGTTATAAAGCTCCGCATAAGCCTGGGCAAAAACAAAGTCTTCCAGCCACCAGCGATTTGCGCCAATGGGAGTCTCAATGCCGTTTTCCTTGAACACTCTGCAGCATTCCATAAATTCTTCCGGTGTGTTTGGAAGTTCAAGATTATATTTATCAAACATATCCTTGTTTACAAACAAGCCGTGGGCTACTACCTCCTGAGGAATTGCCACCAGCCTGCCTTTCACCGTATTGGCGGTTTTTACAACATCCCGCAGATTTTTGGCGCTTTCAAGTACGGACAAATCCAAAAGCCTGTCTTCCGAGCCTAATATCTGAATGGTATCCGGATTCAAAAGATACAGGTCATCCATATTATTGCGTACCCGGTCCAGAGAAACCTCGTCATAAGTTCTTTCCTGATAATTCTCTGCGGTATAAGTCCTGTAACGGACAGTCAGGTCAAGTTCTTTTTCTGCCATTTCAACCGTTAAGTCAAAGGCGGTCCTTGCTATATTGCTCACATTTGGCTTTGATTTTTCCATAGGACCGAAAAGGTTGATAACCTTCTTTTCGTTTTCATCACCAGAAGCAAGGTTTGCACCGTCTCCGGCTCCGGTGCCGGCATCCGCTTTACCGCCGCAGGCTGCCAGGGACAGAATAAGGGCTCCGGCCATACAGGCCGCCCATAATCTGGTAAAACTGCTCTTTAAATTTCTTTCCATGTCTTTCCCCTTTCCTGTAAATAAAGAGACTAGATATATTGATGAATGGTTTTCTTTAATATATTCATATCAATGGGTTTCGCCACATGTGCGTTCATGCCGGCATTTAAAGCATCCTTCACATCTTCCGCAAAAGCGTTTGCCGTCATGGCGATAATCGGTATGGTCTTTGCGTCAGGGCGGTCCAGCAGGCGGATTTTTTCGGACGCTTCATAACCGTTCATAACCGGCATCTGGACATCCATTAAAATGGCATCAAATTCGTCTTCAGCAGAATGCTCAAATCTCTCCAATACCAGCTGACCGTTTTCCGTTATTTCACAGGTTGCTCCCTCAATATCTAAAAGTTCTGACAAAATCTCCGCATTAACTTCATTGTCCTCTGCAACAAGGAAATGCAACCCGTTCAGTATGGTATCTTCTTCGTCCTCCGGCTCCCCGCTTCCGCCATTCTGCTCCATTTGCAGGTTGTGAAGGGCCTCCTGAAATGCAGATACAAAAAACGGCTTAGGGAGAAACCCCACATTTTCCATAGAAGAAAATCCCTCATATGCATCATCGTCATGGGATATGAGGAACAGTATGGGAATCTTGTCGGAAAGCATCTCCCGAAGTTTCCCGGCTGCCAAAGCCACATCCATGTCTGTCATCCCCGCATCCAGCAAAACTGCCTGATAACCTTCCTCACTGCCGCAGGTGCGCTGAACCATATCCAAAGCCTCCTGCCCGCCGGAGGCAGTATCCACAGAAACGCCGGTATCCTTCATAAGTGTCCGAATGTTTTTGCATGTTTCGCCGCTGCTGTCCACCGCCAGAATCCGGGTAATTTTGCTGTCCCTCCAGAACTTTTTATCTGACTGTTCACTGGGTATGCGAAGCTCCAAATCCACCCGGAAAAGACTGCCCTTATTGACTTCGCTGAAAACATCAATGGTCCCGCCCATAAGCTCTACGATATTCTTTGTAATGGCCATACCCAGTCCGGCGCCCTGAACCTTATTGGTGGTGCTGTTCTCCGCTCTGGTAAATGCGTCGAAGATGGTCTTTAAAAATTCCGGCGTCATGCCGTACCCATCATCCTCCACCTCAATGCGAATATGCTCATATTGGGCGGAGCGCTGCTTCTGCCCGATGATGCGGAACCATATATTCCCGTTGGCAGGCGTATATTTGACGGAATTGGAAAGAAGATTGATTAAAATCTGATTGATTCTGGTCTCGTCTCCTATAAGATATTCATGATGGATATCTGTTACGGTGACAGAAAAATTCTGTCCCTTTTCCCTGGCCATAGGGCGGATAATGGCATCTACGGAAGATATCAGGTCGTTGAGAGTAAACTCTCCGATGGTAAGGACCATTTTTCCGCTCTCAATCTTAGATACGTCCAGAACATCATTAATTAAACTGAGCAGGTGCTGGCCTGAGGAAGTAATCTTTTTCGTATACTCCCTGACCTTGACCGGATTATCTGCGTCTTTGGCAAGCAGCGTGGTAAAGCCAAGAATTGCATTCATCGGTGTGCGGATATCGTGGGACATATTTGAAAGAAATGTGGTCTTGGAATTGCTTGCAATCTGCGCCGCATGCAATGCCTCTGCCAATTGTTTGTTGTGAATCTCTCTCTCCGCTTCCCGTTCTTTCCTTATGGCCTCCTGCTGTTTCCAGCTGATGTAATACAGGATACAGCACAGGAAGAAGGCTATGAGCATGACAAGCACAACGGTAAAAATACTCTGGTTTACGGAGCGCCCTTCCTGCTGAATAGCCTCAACCGGCACGTATCCTATGAGGTAAAATGCCCCGTCATTTACCGCCCACATATAAATCAGTGAATTTTTATTCCGGATGTCATGGTAGAACATGATATTATCTCCGGCACGAATTCCTTCATAAACCATGGTCTGAAGGGATTCTTCCATAATATTGTTGGCCCGGTAAAAATCCGCCAGATTCAAATGACCTGCATCACGCTCTCCCATGCCCGTAGGCTTCAGCACAAGCCGTTCACTTTTGCTGTCCATAACATACAGCATGGCATTTCCGTTATAAAGATTATTGGGAAATGTCATTTCAAAAGAATCAAACGTATATTCGATATAGAGAGTAGCTATCTCTCTGCCGTCTTTCACAACCGGGCTTTTCATTGTGTATGCCCATGTTCCCATATCGTTCAAATAGGATTGGGTAAAAGGCAGAGTCCCCACCTTTTTCCCTGAGGAGAAATCCAAGGTGCTTTCTGAAAATGCCTCTCCTGTACTGGAAATCCCCTCTGACTCCCCCTCCAATATCAGAGATACCTTGGATATGGTCCGGTTATGCGTGTAAGAACGGATAAATTCGTATGGGTCTTCGGAAACAGCAATCTCCTGAGCAATAAGTTCCTGAAATTCCGCCTCTTTGATAAAAATAGCCTCTACGGTTCCCTTCACTAACTCAAGACTGTCTCTTAGATTGTTGATGGCCGAGGCGGACATCTCTTCGGAGGTCCTCCTTGCCACAGAGAATACAACGGCCGCTAAAATGCAAAAAACTAATATAATAGAAATAAGCAGTGAGCCTTTTCTGCTTCCTTTTGGGTTTCTTTTCATTGTGAACTCCGCTCCTGATACACTGATTGAAGTATTTTTCGCTTTACTTTTATTTTCCTTAATATATTGTATCAAATTTTGCCCTGACAGGCTACATATTTTTATATGAAATAGAAACACT
>CAYWRB010000021.1:0-15594 GCA_964460025.1 uncultured Hungatella sp. | reverse complement strand
ATAAATCTGCCGATAGGCGTCACTCTTGGGTCATGAGGAGTTGTCCATTTATTCTTTTCCGCCGTCGGCTGCTGTACTTCCATGGACCGAAACTTATACATGCGAAACGGCCGGTTATGAAGCCCAATCCTCTCCTGGCTGAAGATCAAAGGTCCGGGCGATGTCAGCTTGATGATAACCGCCGTTAACAGCATGACAGGAGAAAATAAGGTAATTCCAACAGCCGCCCCAAAGATATCCACACTCCGTTTCACAAAACGGTTCAGGGGATCATTTAACGGAACATGGCGGATATTGATCACCGGAAGCCCCTGAAGATCCTCCATAAACGGCCTTGTGGAGATCACATGGTTGTAATCAGGAATAAACTTGGTGTGTACGCCTGATTTCTCGCATACTGCCACAAGACGTTCCAGCTTTGCATATTCGCCCAGACTTAATGTGATTGCAATCTCATCTAATGTATTCTGCGCCAGAATCTC
Organism: uncultured Hungatella sp.; assembly: GCA_964460025.1. Lineage (GTDB taxonomy): Bacteria > Bacillota > Clostridia > Lachnospirales > Lachnospiraceae > UBA3402. The sequence goes on along the minus strand of CAYWRB010000021.1, from coordinate 15,112 downwards.
CGCCAATTCTTCTGTGGAACCCAGAACCTGGACTCCTCTGTACTCTCTGCCCGGCTTTGAACTGTCATCCAGAATTCCTTTGATCTGATAGCCCCACTCCGGATTGGACCGTACACGGTCAATAAATCCTTCTGCGGCCCTGCTGTAGCCAATCAGCAGAATATGCTTCTGATTATAGCCCCTGGACCGCATAGAATGCAATACATATCTTATTAAATTTCGTTCAAAAGTCTCCGCCACAATATTGACAGCAAAGAAATAGAACACCATCCTGGTAGAAAAGTTGTTGAAAAACGGGTTCTTTTTCAGAACAAAGGACACCAGGGTTATAATCAAAAGGCCTATGGCATTGGCCTTGCATATATTGGCAAATTCATACCGCCGCTGCTGGACTCTCTTGGGCGTATACAGATTAAAAAATGTATACAGCACCAGATACAGAGGTACAATCCACACCAGCATGGCAAAATAAAACCGCGCCGGAAGCACTCCTGTCTGGGGGCTGAAAAATCGGTTGCCTAAAACCAAAAACCCCCATGCAATCAGGTAAGACGCTATGATGATCAGAGCATCCAGCACCACATGCAGCCGGTTTAATTTCTGCTGATTGTTTTTTATCATTTTCTTCACCTTAGCATTAATGTAACTCTATGTTTCATACATTATACATGAAAACCTGAGGACTGGCATTAAATTTCTCTTAATTTATTGGAAAATTCTTGGAAACTTTTTTTAACTGCCGGCTCAAAAATTCGTATACATAGATGCAGGTGCCCATAATCAATTCCCATTCAATCGAAAGATAGTTGGAGAGATTGTCCGAAGAATACGCCACCTTTCTGCATTTTCTCATGGTGGCAAACCCTTCCTTCACTCCCTCCATATACTCTTTTCCAAAACCAATATTCTTAAAAAAGCCGTATTTTATACAGATTCCCAGGGCCAAAGGCAGACTGTTGATCAAAATCTGGCCTAAAGGCATGTTCTTATAGTTTAAATAGATATTATTTCTGGCCGCCAGCTTTACCTTAAATGCATTGTACTTGGAACCGCTGGTTGCGCTTCCCACATGATAAAGCACGGCCGTAGGACAGTACCGGTTATGATACCCAAAAATTTTGGCCCTGTAGCACACATCAATATCTTCTAAGTAACAAAAATGCATCTCATCGAAGAATCCAATGGTTTCAAATACCTTTCTCCGATAGATAGCCCCGGCGGCACAGGCGGAAAATACCTCCCTTGGCCGGTTATAACCCTTGGAACTTCTTCCCACGCCTCTCTGGTATGCCCATCCCAAAAGACTGTACATATCCCCTGCGTCATCCATAAGTTCCCTGTGATGCATCTGAATCATCTTGCTGCTGACAGCAAAAATCCTTTTTGACTGTTCTATAGCCTTTAAAAGTTCTTCCACAAATCTTACGTCTGCCACGGTATCATTGTTTAACAGCAGCACATATTCCGTATGGGCTGCCTTAATTCCCACGTTTACCGCACCGCAGAAGCCTGTATTTTCTTTTAAAAATACGGACGAAATCTTCTGCTGCTTCAGCCACAAAACGCTGCCGTCCTCAGAACCGTTATCCACCACCAGCACTTGAAAGTCCTGACAGGTCTGCTGCCGTAATGCCTCCATACAGGGCTTCAAATAGTGAAGTCCGTTATAATTAGGAATGATCACCGTTACTTTTACTGCCATGGTTTCCTCCATCCTTCATCAGTTCCACAATGGCCAGGTCAAGCTGATAGGGTTCCCCGATGCCTTCCTTTTTTAAATCTCTTAACGCAAAATTGGATTTGCGCAGGGTCAGGTTGGGATTGTAATACGGGTCCCCATTTTTTAAAATATCCGGCCATTTCCTGGCAAACCTCGCCACTTCCCGGTTAAACCTTTCCACCTTTTCAGGGGTGTCTTCCAGCCCTCTGGATTTGGACTCATAGTGATACAAAAGAGCATAAGGAGCAAATACCACAAGTTTTCCCAGGCTCCTTACCTTCATGCAGTAGTCGATATCGTTGAAGGCCACTGCAAAGTCTTCGCTGAATCCTCCCACCTTCTCAAACACGGCTCTTTTGCTCATCATGCAGGCAGCCGTCACGGCGCTGTAATCCTGAGCGCACATGGCCCTGTGAAAATAGCTGTTTTCCGCCTTGTGAAGCCCGATAAAGGTATGGCCTGCCACGCCGCCAAACCCAACCACCACGCCTGCATGCTGAATGGTATCATCCTGATACAGAAGCTTGGCGCCTACAATTCCTACGTCCTCTCTCTGGCAAAAGCCCAGCATCTCTTCCACAAAATTTTCCGCAATCAGTTCCGTATCGTTATTCAAGAACAGCAGATACTCACCTTTTGCATGGGACACTCCAAAGTTATTGATGGCTGCATAATTAAATTCCCTGGTCCAGGTGACTACACGCACCTGTGGAAACTCCTTTTGAATCTTTTTATAATAGTCAAAAGTCTCAGGCTCCGTACTGTTGTTTTCCACCACCACAAATTCCAGATTTTTATAGGTTCCCTTTGTGATCATGGAGCGGACACACAGATCCAAATCCTTGTGGTGGTCTTTGTTGGGTATGATCACAGACACAAGCGGCTGGTCATGGAGCCGGAATACGGTATGGTAAATCCCGTAATCCACTCCCTTTTCCACTTTAACGACAGGGATCCCCATCCTTTTGTAGTGTTCCATAATGGCCCTGGAGCCTGCCTCAAAAGCATACATCTTGCTCTGAGGGTTGCTGGCTGTTGAATCCTGATGGCACCGCCAATGATACAGTACCTTAGGTATATGATAAATTTCTTCCGCCTGTTCGGTACAACGGAAGATAAAATCGTAGTCCTGAGCCCCGTCAAACTCTTTTCGAAGGCCGCCTGTCTTCTCCACCAGTTCTCTCTTTACTACAAATTGGTGACAAATGTAATTGACACTGCACAAAAGATCCGGGTTGAAGTCCGGCTTAAAATGCGGGTCAAACAGCGCCCCTCCATCCATATCCATCTTGTCTTCATCCGAATAGATCACCTGGCATCCCGGATGTTCATTGACCGCTTTGGCGCACTCATACAAGGCATCCTTTGTCATGGCATCGTCATGGTCTGCCAGAACCATAAAATCTCCTGTTGCCATATCAATGGCCGCATTGGTATTGTCAGAAATACCTCCGTTGCCATTTAGACGCTTGTACCGGATTCTGGAATCCTTCTTATACGGATCAACCACCCTGGACAGGCCTTCTCCTTTTGGGCTTCCGTCCGCCAGACACAGTTCCCAATTTCCATAGGTCTGCTCCACGATGGAATCCAGCATCTCTCTCAGGTATGGTTCCGGTGTTTTATATAAAGGCATCACAATGGAGAATTTGGGTTCTATGGGGAAATGTTCTTTTCTCTGCCGGGCCAGCTCTTCCTCCGTAGGCTTTGTCAGAGAGTACCATTCCCCGTAATCATAATCATTATCCAATCCCTGGAGTTTGTGGGTAGATTTTACGATCAGCGCCCGAAGTCCGTGTTCTTTCCAAAAATCCAGGGCTACATGGACGGTCTCCATATTCATCAGATCCTTGATTTTCTGCATCCGTTTATGGGCTACACTGGCACGTTTTTGGATTAATTCCTCGTTATATTTAATTTTAGCCTTTCGTTCGTCACATCGGATCAGCAGATAATAGTCCCTGCCTCTTTCATAGGGAAACTGGATGTCAAATCCGAAATCTTTGTTGTAAGTCTTTCCATAATATATCTGACTCACATCATCCCGCCTGGTAGACACATATTGAAACTCTACAGGCTTTCCCTTCCCATCCTCCACCGCAAATTCCGGTTTCGAGTCTGGAGTCTTTCCGATCACCCATCCGTTTAGCTGAATCGAATTTTCCCTGATCCGAACTACGTCTACGTTATGTTTCATCCTGTACCTCTTCGAAATTGATCCGCTCTTCCTCTACTACCAACGGGCGCTTCATCACCCTGGAATTGATGGACAAAATATATTCTCCCACCACGCCGATGAAGAATATCTGTACGGACCCTAAGAAAAGCATACTGATCAAAAGCGGCGCCATACCTGCCACAAATCGATCCCAGTACATCAGCTTCATGACCAAATACACCAGTGCGATGACCATGCTGGCGGCACTGCAAAATCCTCCAAATATGGTAGCCAGACGCAGGCCGACTTTTGTATAGGAGGTAAAGCTCAGCATGGCCGCGTCATAGAGCTTGTAAAAATTATTGCTGGTTTTGCCTGCCCGGCGCAGGGGCTGCTCATAGGGGATCTCTTTCCTGTGGAAGCCCAGCTCCGCCACAATCCCCCGCAGGAACGGGGTCGGATCGTCCAGATTGCGCAGTACTTCTATAAATCGTTTGTCGTAAAGGCCAAAGCCTGTAAACTGTTCAATCTGCTCTACATTTGAAAGCTTTTTGATCAATTTATAGTAGCATCCTCTCAGCCAATACATAATCTTGTTTTCCTGGCTGGACTTTTTGATGCCGATTACAATCTTGTATCCATTTTCCCATTCTTTTACAAATCCAGGGACCATGTCCACCGGATCCTGGAAATCTGCCGCCATCAGCACCGTACAGTCGCCGGTGCTTTGAAGCATGGCGTAGTAGGGGGAATTAAATTGTCCAAAATTCTTGGCATTAAAAATCCCTTTGATTCCTTTGTCTGCCGCACACAGTCTTCTGATGATCTCCCTTGTCTTGTCTTTGGAATCATTATCTATAAAAATAATCTCATAGCCGTATCCTTCCAGGTTCTTCCGAAACATCTCTCTCAGAGCATCGGCCAGTGCCTCCACATTCTCTTCTTCATTATAGCAAGGCACTACAATGCTGATTGTCTTCATGACAGTTCCTCCACTTTCTCACTTCGCAGCGCCAATATTCTCACATTCTCTCCAAAACGGCTGCGAATAACGTTTGCGATCTCTTCCGTATACTCCGGCGCCACAATCAGAATCACATCCGTAAGATGGGATGCCCCATAGTCCGGCGAGACAATAGGCAGGTGGGATGCCGGAGAGAAGCGTCCCTGCTTAAAGGTTGCTGAATCAATAATATATTCTGCTTTCTGCCTTAGACAGGTGGTGGCGATCAGAGTAAATGCCTGATGGCTGGCCCCCCAGACTGCCAGGGTCTCATGTCTGGCCTCCAGATCTCTTTTTATCTCTTCCATCTGGCTTTGCAGATCTGCAAGATTCTCCTTCAGGCCGGATAAATCTACTTTTTTTACTTCTCTTTCCGGTATGTTCTCCTCTCCCTTTGGTATCTTCTTTACAATCATAGCCAGCATATCCTTCCTGGATGTTTCCTCCAGTACCTGGAACCCATGATGCTCCATCAGATACCTTAACGTGTCAAGGGTGTAATACGCAATGTGATCTCTGATCAACTCATAATATCCGTCATGCTGAAGGCTGTACTCCAGACTTGGCACTGTGACAAGCCCCATTGCCTGGTCTGTCAGATTGTTGTAGATACAGTCCAGCATAACCCCGGGCTTTGGCTGATGTTCTAAAAAATTAAAGGTTAAAAACACATCATAAGGGCCATTCTGTCCCAGAATCGTGTCCTCTGTCTCAGGGAAGCCGCAGGTTACATGAAGCCCATTCTCCGCTTCCTGTACCAGCTTCTCACTGTGTTCAATTCCAAATGCCTTAACCGGAAATTGTTCCAGGACCTTTAAAAATTCTCCTCTTCCACAGCCAATCTCCAAAAACTTTTTGCCTTCCAAACCATAGGTTTCAATCAAATGTTTATACTGGCTGGTCCTTAACTCCGCCATGGTGCTGGAGAAGCCCACGGAACGGATCACGTCCCGATAATAATCTACCGGCTGGTTGTCAAGCTGTACCAGGCCGCAGTGTTTACACTGGTGAAGCTTCAGTGTCACCTCCGTATCTGCGTCTACCTCATCAGCTGCCGGAATGTTCTGAGCAGAAGAAGGCATGCCTTCCAGGGTCAAAAGCAAGGTTCCCTCCAAAGGCTGTCCGCATAGGATACAGGTGTGTCTTTCCCTCTTTCTCTTCAGTATCTGAAGAATCCCCTCCTCAAAGGTAACTTTTGGCTTCCAGCCTGTCCTTTCCTTTACCTTCCGGATATCCGGAATCAGGTTGGCCAGACCTTCCGCATTGGGAGGAACCTCCCCGTAGACACGGCTACCTTTCTCACCGCAGAGTTCATACATCTTCTCCACATAGGCGCGAAGAGGCATGGTGGCGTCCTGATCTGACGCCAGGTTATAAATCCCGTTCTCTCCCGGCTCTCCCGTATATCCTACTTTGTCTTTACAGACAGCCAACGCCCAAAGGCTGTCAATCAGGTCGTCGATATACATGAAATTCCATTGCTGGATACAGGCTCCCAATTTCATGGTCTCTCCCCGGAGAAATGTGTCTAAACTGGTTTCTACCAGAGAATAGGGATGGTCTCCCGGGCCATAGATGCTGAAAATCCTGGTATGGACAAACTCAAATTGAAGTTCCGGCTCTTTCTCCTTCCAGTCCCTGATCTTTTCCGTCGCCTTCTGATAAAAGGATACCTTGGCTTTTCCGTATTCCGATACGGGCCGGCATTCCCTGTCTTCCGCCGTCAAGGTCTGGCAGATTCCATATTCTGCCTGTGAACCACTGAAAAGGAAACGGTGACACCCTAACTTTTTGGCTCCCTCCAATGCGTTTAGACCATAGACCGCATTTTTCTGCTGGATATCCGCATTCTTTCTATTGCTGCTTCCGGCTCCGTCCCATCCGAAATGAAAATAGATCTGACATGGCTCAGAGATCATCCGGTCAATCTGGTCCAAATGGCTTAACTCCAGCTCTATCACATCGATACGGCCTGTCTGCTTTCCATTCTGTTTCTCTCTTTCGTTTTCTTCTATCACCTCATCCAACACTTTTTTATTGGATGAGCCTGGGCGAATAACCGCGTATATATGGCAGTCTTCCTTTAAAAGCCTGCGGATCATGGATGCTCCAATAAAACTGGTGGCTCCTGTCACTACTGCATTCACTGTACTTCCTCCTAATCTAATAAGGTAGCGGCACGCGTCCCTTCGGGACACCTGCCATGTCATCGGAACGATTCCAGTCCTCTCATGGAATACTAACTAGTACTGGTGAGTCTGGGGATAATCATATTGGCCTCCATCTCTTCCTCAGGAAGGAATGGGGACAAATCCTCCAATGGCGGTGATGTCAATGTTCCGTCCGGCATCCGTTTCGCCGATGATTTGGGCTCGAAATTCTGATCTATGGTCACAAATATCTCGCAGATTGCCGGTCCCTCCATGGCAAGGGTTCTCTCTATGGCTTCGGCCAGCTGGCTGTTGTGATGGGCACTAATATAAGGATACCCATAAGCCCGAGAAAGTTTCCCCATATCCGGAAAACTTAAGTCTCCGCTGTCCACACCGATTCCCACCAGCGGCTCTCCGAAGAAATTTTTCTGAGTCTGACGGATGGAGTGATAGCCTCCGTTATTTATCAGGAAGATCTTGATGGGCATCTTGTGATGAATAATGGTCTGAAGTTCCTGGAGATTCATCTGGATACTTCCGTCACCGGTTAAAAGGATAACATCCTCATGTTTTTCCCCATCCTCAAACGCTGCCACACAGGCTCCGATAGCCGCCGGAAGATCGTACCCCATGGAGGCTACCGCAGAATTTGAGATAAATCGCTGTCCCTTCTTTATAATATAGGCATGGCCGCCGGCTACACAGGCTGATCCATTTCCTGATACCGTGATCTGATCTTCTTTTAACCTGCTGCTCAGTTCCTGAACCAGCGCATAGACGTTGGCCTCCTTCGTATCATCCGAAACCAAATGCCTGGGCTGCACCACCGGATATTTCTTTTTCCACATCTGGCAGGTCTCCACCCAGGTCATATCCCTTAATCCATGTCCTCCGTCAAAAACAGGTGTCTGCTCCTGGCAAAGCACTCTGTCCAGCGCCTCCAAAAGATCCTTTGCATCCGCATGAACAGGCATGTCCACATGGACACTTGGCTTTTTCAGTTCTTCCATATCAATATCATTGACAATGGTATATGCCTCTCTTGCCCAGGTTTCATAATTATATCCTACCTGCCGTATACTTAAACGGCTTCCCACGGAAAACACCAAGTCACTATTCTGCACCGCAAAATTGCCCGGACGGTCTCCCATGCCCCCGGCTCTTCCTACATACAAAGGATCCTCTGTCTCCATACAGTCCTGGCTGTTCCAGCCGGTAGCCACCGGAATCCCCAGCTTTTTTACCACACGCCGGAACACCGGATAAGCCCCTGCAATCCTGATTCCGTTTCCTGCATTGAGAACCGGCCGCTTTGCCCCGCGTATTTTTTCAATGATAACTCTCGCCATATCATCCGTAACTTTCTCCGGCAGTTTCTCCGTCAAGCTGCGTTCCCTCTCATAGGCCTCAGGATCAAACCCTTCCATCTGGTCCGTATCCACATAAGCTCCCTGCACGTCCACCGGAATATCCAGCCAGCTGGGCCCCGGCCTTCCGGAGTAAGCCAGATAAATAGCCTTCTCAAGACAGTAGCGGATCTTCTTCGGGTCAATGACCATCTCACTGTATTTGGTCATACAGGCAATGGCCTTTGTAATATCAAACTCCTGATCTCCCATAGCCCGGATTCCTACTCCTGACCAACGGGCAGTGGTATCATAGCGAACCTGTCCTGACAAAACCAGCATAGGAATCGAATCAAGCCAGCCGCCCAGCACACCTGTGATGGCATTGGTACCCCCCGGCCCTGTGGTCACACATACGGCTCCGATCTTATTGTGGATTCTGGCATAGCTTTCCGCCGCTATGGCACAGGCCTGCTCATGATGCTGATACAGACACCGAAGTCCCTTCTCATGTCCTAAAGCATCGTTCAAATGCATGGCTCCGCCGCCTGTCACCGAAAAAACCTGTGTGATTCCATGTTCCACCAGCTGCTGTGCAATATAGTTTGAAACTTTTATTCTCATCTGCAGTTATCCCTTCTTTAAAAATTAATCACAATCGCTTTGTCTCACGTAAGTATATCATAAATGTTTTTATAGTAAAAGCGGTTTTATTGCTTAACCCTGCCATATTTACCATCAACCTACACTTTCACCCCTCCCGCTTATGGGTTATAATGCAGAAGTAATGCAACGACGGATTATCGGCCACATAGAAAAAGGAGAGAATAATTCATGAAAAAACACATTCAGTTAACGGCTGTATTATCCACCGCGGCGGTGATAACCGCATTTGCCCCTGTTCTTACTTCCCCGGTTCTGGCAAAGGCCACGGGTTGGGTCCAGGAGGATGAGGATTGGAAGTATTATGATTCTGACGGCTACTATGTAACCGACACCTGGAAGAGACAGGACAACAACTGGTACTATTTAGATGAAGACGGAAACATTGCTTTTGACAGACAGATAGATGAATACTATGTTAACGCCAACGGACAGCGGGTTTCCAATCAGTGGGTAATCATTCCCAACGAAGATTATGACGGTTCGGACGACGAGCCGGAATCCTACTGGTACTACTACGGCGCCGAGGGAAAATTAACCGTTTCCAAATTCAGAAAAGTAAATGACCAGACCTATTACTTTGACAGCGACGGACGCATGGCAACCGGTCTGGTGGAAATCGACGGTGCAAACTACTATTTCGGAAAGCCGGGAGACGGCGCTATGAAAACCGGATGGGTACAGACCCTGGAGGAGCACGATGATGCTGATGATGAAATCGTATGGTCTTACTTCAACAGCGACGGGCAGAGAGTCGAAAACCAGATTGACAAGCGTATCGGAGGAAACTATTATACCTTTGAAGACGGCAAGATGGTAACCGGCTGGTATAAATTACCGAAAGAAGCCATCGATGCAAACACTGGCTCTGAGGAGCAGCAGGTGTCAGCTCAGGATTCCGCTTCCGGTGAGCAGCAGGCTCCGGCCCAGGATTCCTCTTCCGGCGAGCAGCAGGCTCAGGCTCAGGATTCCGCTTCCGGTGAGCAGCAGGCTCCGGCTCAGGATTCCGCTTCCGGTGAGCAGCAGGCTCCGGCTCAGGATTCCGCTTCCGGTGAGCAGCAGACTCCGGCTCAGGATTCCGCTTCCAATGAGCAGCAGGAAGCCGCCAAAAATAATGCGGAAGGTTATCAGTATTACAATGAAAACGGAACCCGTGCTTCAGGCTGGATGACCATTACCGGAATCCCTGGCCTTAGCAGTGAAGACGAACTCTACAAGTTCTACTTCAAGAACGGCCGTCCTTACTTCGCAGAAAAAGGACTTGAGATCTTCCGTGTGGGCTCTTCCCGTCACTGCTTCAATGAAAAGGGCGAAATGCAGACCGGGCTCCAGTCCATTACGTTAGAAGACGGCTCCAAGGCTAACTATTACTTTGGCGCAGACGGCGCTATGAAAACCGGCAAGCAGACCATTTTAGATGAAGATTCCGGTATTACTCAGACCTGGTATTTCCATGCAGACAGCGAAAAGTATGGCCAGGGCTACCATGGAATCCGCGATAATGTCATCTATGAGAACGGTCTTCGCCTGCAGGCTGAGTCCTATATGCGGTATGCTCCCGTATCTTTTGAGGGCAAAAACTACCTGGTAAATGCTTCCGGCACCATCCAGAAGGCATCCGCTAACTCCAAATCTTCTGAGCGTCCTGACTTAGGCGCAGGTCATCGCGACTTAAAAGACGCTTTCGACAACATCTGGACTGTTGATGTAAACGGCATTATCCAGTAACCCTTCATGCGCCCGGCTACGGGCGCACCCCCTATGCCTGCTATGCAGACATGAAGCTCATCCGTCAGAGCAAACAATGTAATTCATCCGTTCAAAAAGAGGATTGCCGCACACCCTGTGCTCCAATCCTCTTTTTTTAATTTTTTGAATATTTTCATATTTATGGTTATGAATTGTCGTTTTTTCCGTTATATTATTTTAGGGAAAATATGTTTTGGGGTTTTGGGAGGAATGAATATGCGAGACTTATCTGTTTATTATTGTAGAAAATGTGGATACTATGCCTATTATCAGCTGCCTAAAAATGCTGTCTGTCCCAATTGCGACTGCAAAATGGCGCTGATGGATATGAGGTATCAAGATTTCATGGATTTAAATTATGAAGAACGTGACCGTCTGATCAGCGATTTGATCATTCATTCCTCTGCTTCTCTGATTCAGCGGATCTGTGCGCCTGCAAAACTCCATAATCAACGAGAGATCATCGGTCGTCTGACACAGGAGGTTACCGCTCTGGAGCAGGAAAACAAACGTCTGAACAACACTATTGACTGGATGCACCAGACAATCTGGGATCAGCTGCATCTTATCAAAAACTTAGAACGGGAGTTACAGGAACTAAAAAACCAGGCAGATACATAATTTTTAAAAAGACCAGGGGAGTTCTAAACTCCCCCACCATTCTGCCCCTAGCCTTCCGAGTCTGTGGAAATGTATTGTTGAATTAAGCGATTCAGCGTTACTCGCATCTGTACCACAATTTCCAGCAACATATCATTATCCGTTTTCAGTTTCCGATTCTCTAACTCTAATGCTGTTACTCTCTCCTTTTCACTCATAAAATTGAGCCTCCTTTTTTGAGAACTGGTTTTAATATACCGTATTTCTTCATGTTTGAAAAGCGGATTCAAACGCGTAATTCGACATTTTGACTTTTTATTCGACAAAAATCCATTTAAAACTTTTTAAACTTCCACCGTCCCACTAGATATGCTATTTCCATTCTTTTCCAAACACCATCTGTAGAATTCCGTACAAAAAGGACAGATTCAAATTGTCGAAAAGATTTTCACGTTGCCCGTCTTTTTCGTTAAGAAACTTGTCTCAAAATCGTAAGATTTAAAGGAACATTTTACCTATGCAAGCCTTTATCCTTGTGATATACTAAAAATAATAAATCAAAAAGGAGGTTGTGAGCATATGAAACCGAAACGATTTGCTGCCATTGCATTTTCCTTTCTAATCATGTTTTCCGCCTCTGTTCCGTCTTATGCCGGAACCTGGACGGACCATGAAGATAAGACTTGGACTTATATAAATGATGATGGCCAAGAGGTCACCGGCTGGATCGATGACAACAATAACCGCTATTACCTGGACAAGGACGGCAACAAAAAAACCGGCTGGTTCAAGACAAAAGGTTCCTGGTACTACTTTGATAAAGATGGTGTTATGGCAAAGGATACCTGGATTGACAATTATTATGTCAATTCCGAAGGAAAATGGAAGGGAACAAGATAAGATTGCATCTATCCTATCTTATCCGCGGAATCGATTCAGGCAGGCAAATATTTCCTGCTTTCTGGGCTTTGCCAAACCACATGGCACATAAGCACCACAGAATGGTTCCCATCCCTTCCGCTCCAGAAGTTCCCAAAGAATCTGAACCGTCTGTTGAACCGTCTTTTTTCCATCAATTACCTGTTCCAATCCATAGCGCAGCAAATGGGCCAGCCCACTGGTCTGTTCACTATCCGCCAGCTGTTCCACATAGCGCAGGTCCACATTTTCCCTGTCCAGAGAGAATCCGTCTCGACCCATGGTCTTTACTTTCATCGTGTCGCGGCGATGGTCGTTTCTCCCTTTTTTTCCTCCGGCTGTCTCCATCTCCCGTTTAAAATCAGGAATCTTAAATCCAGGAGCCTGGATTCTTGGAGGCCTATGTTCCTTACACAATTCTTTTACCTTATCGGTTATGTCGATCGGGCGGTAGCAGTCCATCTGCAGAATCTTATGGGCAATATAGAAAAATGCCCCTGAACTTCCTGCCACCAGGATCGTCGAAATATCTGCCTTCTCATATAAATCTCTTGCTCTCTCTAAGAACGGAGTGATCGGTTCTTTCTCCCGGCTGATAACCTGCTGCATAAAATCATCCCGCACCATAAAATTGGTGGCTGAAGTATCTTCATCAATCAAAAACAGATGGGAGCCGGCTTCTATGCCCTCCACCACCCCTGCTGCCTGAGAAGTACTGCCGCTGGCATCCGGCGTGGAGAAAGAAGTCGTGTCCTTTTTATTGGGCAGGTCATTGATGAACAGAGAAATGTCTACATTTCGAATGGACCGCCCATCTTCCGCTCTCAGCTTTACCGCTGACTGATCCGTGATGACGAATTCTCTTCCATCCCCTGCAATATGATTATAAACTCCCATCTGCAGAGCATCCAACAAGGTAGATTTCCCATGATATCCGCCTCCTACGATCAATGTTATGCCTGCAGGAACAGCCATTCCTTTTATTTCCCCTTTATGAGGCAATACCAAAGTCTTCTCCATGGATTTCGGAGACATAAATGGTACACTGTCCTTCATAGGCAGATCCGATACACCGCTTTTTCGCGGCAAAACGGAACCATTGGCCACAAACCCGACCAATCGCTCCTGTCTCATAATTTTTCTGATTTCTTCCTGATCTTCTGCCAGAAAAACTGCCTGTTCCACCTTCTTTCCATCTAGTTTACGAAACAGAAGGCTTCTCTCAACACATCTGGGCAGGAAATCAAATAAAATCTTCTCCAGCTCCCCTGCATTGATCGTCCTGCCAAATGCCGGAAAGCCTACATGAAACCGAATCATCACCTTCGTATCCGTAATCTGACACGCGCTGCGCTCCAAAACCTCCTGTCCACATCTGGTAATCGCTATAAGTCCGCTTTTCCCTGACCCCTTGGCCTTAAAATTAAAATCCTCCACCTGAAAGGCAAACTGGCGTGTCAAAAAGTCTTCCAGGGCGATCCTGGGACATCTGGTTTTATAATAGGCTTCCGGAAAGCCTGCCTCCTTGTGCGCCATCTCTATATGAAGGCTGGAAGGTGACGCGAAAGGATCCCCCTGGACATGATCAATGAACAGCTGATAATTGCCAAATTGGTACCCTCCCGCCAGAGATTTATATGCCGGATAGCTCCTGTGATCAATGGAGCGCAGCTGTGTGCGCAATTCATTTGATGATTTCATAACTTGTCATTCCTCCCTTATTTTTCGGATTGCTTCTTGCTTCCTAAACGAGTCTGATTGGCCTTCAATCTGGTTACCTTTCTCTTTGGAATTGGACTGTTGGCTCTTCTGATTAATCAGTCTGCTTTTCAAGTTGGCTCGTTTGGCCTTCATATTGGTTTGCCTGCTCCTCAGGATCGGCAGCTTTTCGGGCAGAATCATTGACCGTTTCCTTATGGCAGGCCCCTGCTACACTCATAGCTAACAGTGTCCACATCATAGGTGTCACTATAGGCTGGCTGATATTTACAATCCCTTGAGCCACATAACAGAATACCCCGGTCAGCATCGCCATAATATGGCTCTCATTCAGTCTCCTTTTTATTACAAATATAAACGCACTGGCTAAAAATGCCACATAAGCCAAGGCACCTAAAATTCCATTGGTCATAAGATACTGCAGATATTCGTTGTGGGCATTCTCGAATAGCACATGGTAGACTTCTGTCATCTCAGTCAGATTTCTAAAATAGGTAATTAAACCAAAGGTATCCGGTCCATGGCCAAAAAGCTTTTGAAGGATAGGAAAATTTCTGTAATGCTCCAGAGAAATTCTCCAGACGTACCCACGGCTGCTTCCCCAGGAATCTGTGAATTTCAAATAATTTTGTATGGAACCATAAGCTTCTCCGTGTCCGGCAATATTTACATCATACAGGACATAGACAACTGCCAATGCCGCTATGACGATCGCAGCAAACCAGCCTCTCCACAGCCATGGTGTTATCTCTGCATCCTGCTTTTTCGTCACATAGTCAAACACGTACAGCAGCAGTATAACGGCACAGAGCGCATAAATTACGGTAGTCAGCTTCTCATATCCCACAATAATATTGTATATACTGTGGATCTGCACTACCCGGTCCGCATATTTCACGCTGGCCCACTGAACCGTTTTGGCAGAGGCAAGAAATGTAACCAGAAGAATAACATATCTGCGCATCCCTCTCCTGCTGCGAAATGCATACAATGGAAGAACCGCAAATAAGGCGCCTATGGATATATATGCATTGTCACTTTGGCCGGTTATGGCTGCCAGAAATATAATCCACAGGCAAACAT